>NZ_JBVPVA010000315.1:0-2993 GCF_055612215.1 Actinomycetospora sp.
GCGCGGCTCGGGCGCACACCCCCCGCCGGGTATCCGTGCAGGTGGAACATGGTGTCGTTCCACGTCCAGCGGTCGGTGCCCGGATGCCACGAGTAGGCGCCGATCCTGTCCATCCCACCCCTGACGGTTCCGGGTCCGGACCTTCCGGAGGGTAGTCGGATACCCACTGATCGGAGGACGACAGCGCCCGACCGTGAGATCCACAGGTTCACGGGTCGAGGGGCACCTGCAGGACGAGGTCCGAGCCGTCCGCGGCCGCGCGGTAGGACAGCTCGCCACCGTGGGCGCGCGCGAGGGCCCGCGCGATCGAGAGTCCGAGCCCGGCCCCGCCCGAGTCGCGCGCCCGGGCCTCGTCGAGGCGGACCAGCCGGTCGAAGATCCGCTCCCGGTCCGCCTCGGCCACCGGCTCGCCGTCGTTGTGGACCACCACCTCGGCCCGCCCCCCGTTCCCGGCCCCGGAGATCTGCGAGACGGCCAGGCGCACCGCCCCGCCCGGCCGGACGTGGCGCCGCGCGTTGTCGAGCAGGTTCACGAGCACCCGCCGCAGCTTCTCCTCGTCGCCCGCCACGACCACGGGCCCGTCCGCAGCCATGGCCACGTCCAGGGCCGGATCGACGAGGCGCAGCCGCCCGAGGAGGTCGCGGGCCAGCGCGGCGAGGTCCACCGGGCGCCGGTCGAGCTCGGCGCCGCCCGAGTCGCGCGCCCGGGCCTCGTCGAGGCGCACCAGCCGGTCGAAGATGCGTTCCCGGTCCGCCTCGGCCACCGGCTCGCCGTCGTTGTGGACCACCACCTCGGCCCGCTCGGCGCCCTCGACCCGGGCCACCGTCAGGCGGACCGCCCCGCCCGGCCGGACGTGGCGGCGCGCGTTGTCCAGCAGGTTCACGAGCACCCGCCGCAGCTTCTCCTCGTCGCCCGCCACGACGACCGGCCCGTCCGCCGCCACGGCCACGTCCAGCGCGGGGTCGACGAGGCGCAGCCGCCCGACCTGGTCCCGGGCCAGGGCCGTGAGGTCGACCGGACGCCGGGCGAGCTCCGCGCCGCCCTCGATCCGGGCGAGGTCGAGCATGTCGGTGACGAGCGACGACGCCCGGGAGGTCTCGCGCACCAGGGCGATCGCGAGCTCCTCGCGGGTCTCGCGGTCGTCGTCGGAGTCGCGCACGAGCGTCTCGGCGAGCGTCTGCATCCCGGCCAGCGGGGTCCGCAGCTCGTGGGCCGCGTCGGAGAGGAACCGCCGCGTGGTCGCCTCGGACCGGCGCGCCTCCTGCTCGGCGGCGCGGGCGGACGACGCGGCCTCGTGCGCCTCCCGCGCCGCGGCCTCGGAGCGCTGCTGGGCCGCGTCGAGGGCGTCGAGCATCTCGTCGAACGCCGCCGCGGTGCGCCCGATCTCGGTGTCGGTGGTCGCCGGGCGCAGCCGCCGGCCGCGGTCGCCGGTGGTGATCGCCCGCGCCACCCGCGTCATCGCGTCGAGCGGGCGCAGCGCCGCGGACACCCCGCTGAACAGCACCACCGCAGAGATCGCGAGCCCGACCAGCCCGACGCCGACCATCACCCCCCGCAGCCGGCCGACGACGTCGTCGACCTCCCCGGGGTCCGCGGACAGCCGCACGACGGTCCCGTCGGCGAGCGGCCGCACCACCGACAGCGCGGGACCGTGCCCCGGCCGACCCGGGCCGTCGTCGGGACCGCCGTCGCCAGGACCCCGCGGCGGCCCGTCGGTTCCCGCCGTGCTTCCGGGGCTGCGCGGCGGCCGTGGGCCGGGACCTCCGGGACCCGGTCCGGGCGGGCCCGCGACCCCCTGCAGCACCGCGCCCGTCGCCGACAGCCGCACCGCGCGCACGCCCTGGCCGTCGAGGAACCCGACCAGCTGGTCCGCGGGCACCCCCTGCGCGACGAGGCTGTCCACCCGTGCCGCGCGGTCGCTCAGCCGGGACTGCTGGTCGCGGTCGAGGGCCGCCGTGAGCGCGAGGTCGACGACGAGGCCCGCCGCGAGCAGCGTGACCGCCACGACCGCGACGACGATCGCCGTGACCCGCCACCGCAACGAGCGCACCGGGACCACCCGGCGGCCCGGGGTGCTCACGCCCCGTCCCCGCCGGCGCGCAGCGTGTAGCCCAGCCCGCGGCTGGTGTGCACGATCCGCGGGCCGTGCGCCTCGAGCTTGCGGCGCAGCGCCGAGAGGTGGACCTCGACGAGGTTGGGGTCGTACGCGTCGTAGCCCCAGACCTGCGTGAGGATCTGGTTCTTGCTCACCACCCGCCCGCGCTGCTCGGCGAGGTAGCGCAGCAGCCGCAGCTCGGTCGCGGTCAGGCCCAGCGGCGCGCCGGCCCGCGTCGCGACGCCCGCCTCCTCGTCGATCACCAGGTCCCCGACGACGAGGGCCGTCGGCGTCCGTCCCCGCCGGCGCAGCACCGCGCGGACCCGGCTGGTCAGCTCCTCGAGCAGGAACGGCTTGACGACGTAGTCGTCCGCGCCGGTGTCCAGGCCGCGCACCCGGTCCTCGAGGCCGTCGCGCGCGGTGACCATGACGATGCCGGCGTCGGTCCGGTCCCGGACGACCTCGAGGAGCCGGAAGCCGTCACGCCCGGGCAGCATGACGTCCAGGACGACGAGGTCGGGCCGGAACCCGTCGAGGCACTCCTCGAGCCCGGCCCCGTCGGGCAGGCCGCGGGCGGTGTACCCGGAGCGGCCGAGCGCGCGCACGATCGACTCGCGCATCGTCGACTCGTCCTCGACGACGAGCACCCGTGGATCGCCGCTGCTCATCGCGGTCCATCAGACCAGGCGGCGCTGAACCACGCCTGAAGCGCGCCGTCCCTGAAGCGCCGCTGAGGAAGCGGCCGGCGCGCGCGGGCCTCAGGGACGCTTCAGGTCCGCGGGCCACGGTCGGTGCCACGCCCTCGACGGACGAGGGCGCTCCCGACGC
This sequence comes from Actinomycetospora sp., assembly GCF_055612215.1. NCBI lineage: Bacteria > Bacillati > Actinomycetota > Actinomycetes > Pseudonocardiales > Pseudonocardiaceae > Actinomycetospora > Actinomycetospora sp. The sequence continues at coordinate 2,924 of NZ_JBVPVA010000315.1, forward strand.
AGATCGGAAGGACCCGATGAGCGAGCACGAAGCCGCCGAGGCCGACCAGGACCGTCGCCGTCCGGCCGCG
>NZ_JBVPVA010000318.1:0-1174 GCF_055612215.1 Actinomycetospora sp.
GGGGTCCTCCCGGTCAGGGGCGGGCAGGAGGCGGCCGCGGGTGACGAGGTCGGCCGCGAAGCGGCCGAGCGCCCGCAGGACCTCGAACTCCGCGCCCTCCCCGGGGAGCGGCTCGGACCGCAGGAGCACGTCAGCGTCGAGCTCGAGGACGGGGACGGTGAAGGGGGCGAGGGCCGGTGCCGGTCCCCCTCCTCGTCCTCGTGCCAGCGGAGCGTCGACGCTTGCACTGAGTGGCAGTGGAGCCCCGTCGTCGATGAGCGCGGACGAGGGGCGGGGCACCCGATCAGCCGCACCGGGTCCGCCGGTCGAGGGCAGGTGCAGGACGGCCTGCCCCTCGGCCCCGGAGGTCCCGAGCGCCGCCGCGACACCGCGCAGCTGCTCGTGGTCGGCTGCGAACGGGTGCGGGCGCGCCCCGCGGGCCCGGCTCGTCGGCCGCTCGACGCGCGTCGGGTCCTCGGCCCAGAGGCACACGCCCCGGCCCGGGGACCACGCGGCGTGCAGCGCGAGCATCACCGACCCCCGTCGCTGCGCATCGTCACGTCCCCGTCGCTCCGCTCGCCCGGACTAGGCGAACTCCACCGACCCGTTGACCACCCGTGTGGACACCGGGGTCAGGCCCGTCGCCGCGGGGCCCCTCTTGAGGGCACCGCTCGCGCCGTCGAACTGGCTGCCGTGGTTCGGGCACGTGATGGTGCCGCCGACCGGCGGGTCGACCGTGGTGCCCTGGTGCGGGCAGGACGCGTTGAAGGCCTTGATCACCCCGGCCGTGGGCTGGACCAGCAGCACCGGGCCGTTCGGGCCCTCCACGACGGTGCCGCTGCCGACCGGGATCGACGACACCGGCGTCCCGCTCGGCGGCGGCGTGGGCGGCGCACCGCCGTCGCCGGACGAGCACGCGGCGAGCGCGCCCGGCACGGCGAGCGCGACGACGAGGCCACACAGGGCGCGACGCCGGGTCAGGCCGGTGGGCCCGGCGTCGAGCGCCGGGAGGGGGGTCTCACTGGTCACGGGGAGGGACCTCCGCGGTCGGGCGAGGCGTGGTGGGTCGGCCGATCGTCCTCGACGGGCGATCCGACGCCGGTGAAGCGCCGAGCCCGCCGCCACGCTACTCGGGCAGCGCGAGCAGGCCCGCGACGACGTCGTCGAGGGCCTCGGCGACGACGTGCGGCCGCAG
>NZ_JBVPVA010001201.1:0-4355 GCF_055612215.1 Actinomycetospora sp.
GCGGAGCGCCTTCACGAACTCCGGGTTGTTCAACGCCCCGGTCCGCGCGGCCCGCACCGTCTCGATCGCCTCGTCGGCGTCGTAGCCCTCGCGGATCAGCGACGCCGCCGCGAGCAGGCCCGACCGGTTGATCCCGGCCGCGCAGTGCACCAGCACCCGCTTCCCGGCCGCACGCATCGAGCGCACGAGGTCGGCCAGGGCGACGAGCGTGTCCAGGTCCGGCGCCGGGCCGTCCTCGATCAGCCAGTGGACGTAGAACTCGACGTCCTCCAGCGGGGGTTCCTCCCCGGACAGGTCGAACACCGCGTCCCAGTGCTCGCCGGGCTCCGGGTGCCCGGACTGCCACAGGCCCGGCACGATCTGGTCCGCCGGCCACGGCGGGGGCTCGTCGGTCAGGTCGGCACGGAGGTGGGCGGGAACGTAGTCGTCGACCGGGTCGCTGCTCACATCGCGCCGGGTACCCCGGATCAGTAGATCATCCGCGGGTCGTCGTAGTGCTTGAACTCCAGCAGGTTGTTCGACGGGTCCCGCAGGACGACGGTGCTGTGGCGCTCGACCAGGTCCTCGAACCGCGTCGACGGCTCGGCGAACACGCACAGCTCGCGCTGCCGGACGAGCGCGAGCAGCCGGTCCCAGTCCGCGCGCTCGCGGAAGGTCACACCGAAGTGCCGCGGGTAGAGGACCGGGTCGCGGTCCCAGGCCTCCGAGAGGTGGCAGACGACCTGGTCGCCGAAGAAGTCCAGCGTGATGCGGTCGGCGTAGCGGCGGGCGAGCTTGCAGCCGAGGCCCTCGACGTAGAACCGGTGGGCCGCGTCGAGGTCGTGGGTCGGGATCGCGAGGTGGAACGCGTCGTGGGTGGTCCGCACGCTCACACCCCGCCGAAGGTGTCGGCGCGCAGGCCCAGGCGCAGCGTCTCCAGGCCGACGACGTCGGACAGCGCGACGTTGCCGAGGTTGACCCCGACGCCGTAGCGGCGCAGCAGGGTGACCTGCAGGTCGCGGGTCGGTGCCTCGAACAGCAGCCGGTCCCGGTCGATCCCGGACGCGTCGAGCGCGCCGAGGACGTCGTCGCGGGCCTCACCCGCGGCGGTGCAGAAGCCGCTGCGGCCGCTCTCGCGCGCCTCGAGGGTCACCGTGGTCGCGCCGGCCGCGAGGTCGGTGCGCACCGCCTCGACCCACGCGGCCGGGGTCAGCGCCATCGACCGGCCGCCGTCCTTGAACCCGACCTCGCTGATGACGGTGAACTCCCGGGCCACCTCGGCGACCCAGCGCGCCTTCTCGGCGTTGGACATCACGACGGTGCCGTGCGAGATCTCCACGGTCGTGCAGCCGGTGGCACGGCACAGCGCCCGCCACTCCTCGACGGCGTCCGCGGCCGCGTACCGCTCGAAGAGCGTGCCCCCGAAGTACGCCTCGATCCCGGCCGCCCGACAGATGTCGATCTTCGTCTTGACGTCGCGGGTCACCAGGCAGGTGCCCCAGCCGAACTTGACGGCGTCGACGAGGTCGCCGTGGCTCTCGACGACGTCCTCGAACCAGCGCGTCGGGGCGCCGGTGTCAATCACCATGGTTCGGCCGCGGGTGCGGGGCTTGTCCTCCCGCGGCGGCAGGTCGAGCGGGGCGCACAGGGACGAGTCGGTGAGCATCGGTCCTCCTCGGACGTCAGGGTCGGGGGTCTGGGATGGGGCCTCACGGAGCGGTCGCGACCAGCTCCCGGACCTCGGCGCGGCGGACCTTGCCGGTGGCGCCGCGGGGCAGGTCGGGCAGCACGACGACCTGCACGGGGCACTTCCAGCGGGCGAGCTGGGCCCGGCAGCGGGCCGCGAGGTCGTCGGCGAGGTCGGCCCCGTCTGCGGACCAGGCGTCCCCGACGCGGCGCACGCAGGCCACCGGGACCGCGCCCAGCACGTCGTGGGGCAGCCCGACGACGACCGCCTCGGCCACCCGCGGGTCGGCGAGCAGGACCTCCTCCACCTCGCGTGGGTGCAGCAGCTCGCCACCGCGGTTGATGACGTCGTCGTCGCGGCCGGCGAGGTGCAGGAACCCGGCCTGGTCGAGGTGCCCGATGTCGCCGGTGTCGAGCCAGCCCTCGCCGTCGAACCGCTCGGCCGCGCGGCCGCCCTCGTAGGCGGTGACCACCCCGGCCCCGCGGATCCAGACGCGCCCGCGGACGCCGGCCGGCACCGCCACGCCGTCGGGACCCCGCACCGCCACCTGCGCGCCCACCGGTCGGCCCACCGACCCCGGCGGGCACGGCTGGTGCGCCGGGACGGCGGTGATCTGGCTGGCGGCCTCGGTCATGCCGTAGCTCTCGAGGACCCGGACCCCGACGCGGGCCTCGACCGCCTCCCGCACCGCCACCGGCAGGGGCGCCGAGGCCGACCGGATCAGGCGCAGGCGCGGCGGGACGCGGGGCGGGTCCTCCTCGCGGGCGAGCACGGTGAGGATCGCGGGCACCAGGTTGAGCCAGGTGACGTCGTGGGCGCGGGCGAGGTCCCAGAACCCGCGGCGGTGGAAGCGGCGGTCGAGCACCAGGGACGACCCCGCGACGAGGGTCGCGAGCAGCCCGACGACCTGGGCGTTCACGTGGAAGAGCGGCAGCGGGGTGAGGCCGCGGTCGTCGGAGGTCAGCTCGAGGTGCCCGGCGACGGCCCGCGCGACGTGGAGCAGCCGGGCCTCGTCGAGGAGTACGCCCTTGGGCTCGCCGGTCGACCCGGAGGTGGCCAGCAGCGTCGCCGCACCCCCGGAGCGCGGCGCGACCGGTCCGCCGGGCACGAGCGTCCCGCACACCGTCGGCACCGGGCCCGGCAGCCCATGGCGGTCGGGTCGGGCGCGCGGGACGTCCGGCACCCGGGCGGCCGCCTCGTCGTCGGCGACGAGGACCCCGGCGGCACACCGCCGCAGCGCACGGCGCAGCTCGGGCCCCGGTGCGCCCGGGTCGAGCGGCACGCTGCACCGCCCCGCGGCCATCACCGCGAGGTGCACCGCGGCCAGGACCAGCGGGTCGTCGACGACGACCGCGACGCGTCCGCCCGGCGGCAGCCCCGCCCGGTCCAGCGCGTCCCGCCAGGCCGCGCCCGCCTCGCGCAGGTCCGCCCGGGTCAGCCGCCGGGGCTCCCGCGCGGCGAGGAGGACGACGTGCTCGGGCGCGCCCTGCGCGAGGAGGTCCGCGACGGGACCGTCGGCGTTCGCGTTCATCGTCCCGACGGTGGTGCCGCCCCCTGTGCAGGCGCTGTGCGCGAGCTGGCGACCCGCTGAACCGGGGCGAGCGGGCGGCCAGGACCGCCGAGCGGTCCGCTCGAGCGAGCAGCGAACACGACGAAAAGCATCAATCGGCTATATCGACAGCAACGACGTGAATACTGCGGAATCGTCTCCCGCTCGGTCACGAATGCATCACGAGATACGCCCTGAGGTCCTCTCGTGTTGTCTCCTTGACAACGATTTCACGAAGATCGCCGAGGATTCGCGGGTCCACGTCACGACGAGGTCCGGCGGGAGAGGACGCGGGTGACCGGGAGCGCGACGGGGGACGAGAGGCCCACCTCGTGGCTGCGCGCCCTGGCCGTGCTCGAGATCCTCGGAGAACCGACGGGAGCGGGGGGCATGGGGGTCGTGGAGCTCGCCCGTCGTCTCGGGCGCGACAAGTCGCAGGTGTCGCGCATGCTCCGGGCCCTCGCCGTCGCCGGGTACGTGGAGCGCGAGCCGCGGTCGGCGCGCTACCGGCTCGGGGCCCGGCTGTTCGCCCTGGCGGCGCACGCGGTCGACGAGCGGCTGCGCGAGGAGGCGGACGCGCTGGTGGAGCGGGAGTCCGCTCGGATCGGCGAGCGGGTGGAGGTCGCGGTCCGCACCGGGGGGTTCGCGCTGACGCTCGCCACCGCGGCGCCCGACGTCGAGCTGCGTGCCCAGGGCTGGGTGGGTCGCACCGTGCCGCTGTCGTCGTCGGCCGCCGGCCGGGCGCTGCTCTTCGACCACCCCGACGACGCCGTGACCCGGCTCCTGCCGCGCGACGAGCCGGAGGGTGGTGGACCCGCGGCCCCGCGCTCCCCGGACGAGGTGCTGGCGCGGCTGGGCGAGGACCGCCGGCGGACCTGGGCGCTCGCCCGGGAGGAGGCCGGCCGCGACCTCGTCGCCGTCGGCGCCCCGGTCCGCGACGCCACCCGCCGCATCGTCGCCGCCGTCTCCGTCAGCGGGCCCGGCACGCGGCTGTCGCCCGCCCTGCCCACCGTCTCGGTCGCCGTCGTGCGTGCCGCGGACGAGCTCTCCACCGCGCTCGGGCACGGCGTCGTGCCCGGCTCGCGGCGGCCGCGTCGGCGGCCGCTGGTGACCACGAGCGGGGGCGCGGGGGCCGACGTC
>NZ_JBVPVA010000720.1:0-6235 GCF_055612215.1 Actinomycetospora sp.
GCGGCACGAGTAGCCGTCGGCGAGCACCGCGGTGTCCTCCGACGCCGCCCGGACGGCGGGCATCAGGCCCCGCTCCGCGCACGCCGTCGAGACCTCGTAGTGCCCGTCCTCGAACCCGAAGTTGCCGGCCAGGCCGCAGCAGCCCTCGTCGAGCACCTCGGCCGTGACCCCCAGCGCCGAGAGCACCGCGCGGTCGGCGTCGGTGCCGAGCTCGGCGTACTGGTGGCAGTGGAACTGGACGAGCGCCTTGCGGTCGCCCCCCTCCGCGAGCCGCGCCAGCTCGTCGGTGTGCTGGGCCAGCATCTCGGCGAACGTCCGGATCGAGCGCGAGGCGATCCCCGCCAGCTCGTGGTCGCGGCCGAGCACCTTGAGCGAGTCGTGGCGCAGCGCCGACGTGCACGAGGGCTCGAGCCCGACGACGGGCACGCCGTCCTCCAGCCACGGCCGGATCCGCTCGAGGCTGCGCTCGACGACCCGCCGCGCCGCGCCGACCTGGCCGGTGGTGATCCACGTCAGGCCGCAGCACACGCCCTTCCCGGGCAGCTCCACGCGGTAGCCGAGGGCCTCGAGCACGGCGATCGCGTCGAGGGCCAGGTCGGGGTCGAACGCCTCGGTGAAGGTGTCCGGCCAGAGCAGGATGCGCTTCTCGACGTCGGCCCGGGCCGAGTGGTCGGTGCGCCCGAGCAGCCGGCGCAGCGGCCGGGGCGCGAGCGGGGGGATGTCGCGCTGCGGGGCGATGCCGCCCAGCTTCTTGGCCAGGCCCGCGAGCGCCGGGCGCTTCGCGAGGGTGTTGGCGAGCCGCGGCCCACCCGGCACCGCGCCCGCGAGGCGCAGCCAGGCCGGCAGCCAGCCCATCGACCAGTGCGACCGCGGCCGGTCCTTCGCGCGGCCCGCGTAGTGCTGGGCGAGGAACTCGACCTTGTAGGTGGCCATGTCGACCCCGACGGGGCAGTCGCGCGCACAGCCCTTGCAGGCCAGGCACAGGTCGAGCGCGTCGAGCATCTCGGTGGAGCGCCAGCCGTCGGGCACGAGCTGCCCCGAGGCCATCTCGAACAGCATCCGGGCGCGCCCGCGGGTGGAGTGCTTCTCCTCGCCGGTCACCCGGTAGCTCGGGCACATCACGCCGCCGGAGGCGGTGATGCACTTGGCCACCCCGATGCAGCGCCGGGTGGCCGAGGGGAAGCCGCCGCGGCCGGTGCCGTCGGGGACGCCGTCGTCGACGAAGTCCAGCTTCGTGTCCCCGCGGAGCGTGGGCGTGCCGAGGAAGACCCGGATGTCGTCGTCGATCTTGGGCGGGTCGACGACGCGGTGGGGGTTCATCCGCCCCTCGGGGTCCCACGCGCGCTTGAAGTCACCGAACGCGGCGAGCATCCGCGGCGTGTACATCCGCGCGAGCAGCTCGGCGCGCGCCTGCCCGTCGCCGTGCTCGCCGGACAGCGACCCGCCGTGCGCGACGGCGAGGTCGGCCGCGTCCTCGAGGAACCCGCGGAAGTTGCGCAGCCCCGACGTCGTGAGCAGGTCGAAGTCGATGCGCACGTGCAGGCAGCCGTCCCCGAAGTGCCCGTAGTAGGCGCCGCTGCGGCCGTGCTTCGAGAGCAGCGAGTCGAACTCGCGCAGGTAGCTCCCGAACTGCGCGGGCTGCACCGCCGCGTCCTCCCACCCGGGCCAGGCCTCGACGCCGCCCGGCCCGCGGGTGACGATCCCCGACCCGTCCTCGCGGATCTTCCACAGCTCCCGCATGGCCTTCGGGTCGCTGACGACCTTCGTGTCGACCGTAGCCCAGCCCATCTCCTCGGCGATGGCCTCCGCCTTGGCGTGGGCCTCCTCGCGGGTCGCGCCACCGGTCTCGACGTAGAGCCATCCCTTGCCACGGGGCAGCTGCTCGTGGGTGCGGTCGTCGGGGCGGGCGCTGCGCAGGGCGCCGATGACGCCGACGTCCATGCCCTCGATCGTCAGCGGCGCGTGGTCGCGGATCGGCACGACGTGGTCGGCCGCGGTGTAGGCGTCGGCGAACCCGAGGACGGCGAGCGCGCGCACCGGCGGCGACTCGACGAGGTCCACCGTCGCCTCGAGCAGGGTCACGCACGTGCCCTCGGTGCCGACCAGGGCCTTCGCGAGGTCGAACCCGTGCTCGGGCAGCAGCTGGTCGATGTTGTAGCCCGAGACCCGGCGGGTGAGGTCCGGGGTGTCGGTGCGGACGATGTCGGCGGTGCGGTCGCGCAGGTCGCGCAGGTCGCGGTAGACCCGGCCCTCGGAGCCGGCGCGGCGTGCGGCGGCGTCCAGCGCGGCGTCGTCCATCGGGCCGCCGACGTGCATCCGGGTGCCGTCCGCGAGCAGCACGTCGAGGGCGCGGACGTTGTCGACGGTCTTGCCCCAGGCCACCGAGTGCGAGCCGCAGGCGTTGTTGCCGATCATCCCGCCGAGCGTGCAGCGGTTGTGGGTCGACGGATCGGGCCCGAACGTCAGGCCGTGCGGGCGGCCCGCGTCGCGCAGGTCGTCGAGGACCGTGCCGGGCTGGACGCGGGCGGTGCGGGCGTCCGGGTCGATCTCCAGCACCCGGTGCATGTGGCGGTGGAAGTCGACGACGACGGCCTCGTTGGCCGACTGCCCGCAGATGCTCGTCCGGGCGCCGAGCGGCAGGAGCGGCACCCCGTGGCGGCGGGTCACCTCCACCGCGCGCTCGACGTCGTCGGAGTCGACGGGCTGTACGACGCCCAGCGGGACGTGGCGGTAGTTCGACGAGTCCGTCGACCACATCGCGCGGGTGGCGGTGTCGAACCGGACCGTGCCGCGCATCGCCCCGGCGAGCTCCTCGGCCAGCAGGGAGGTCGCGGTGCTCGGGCGGGACGGCGCGCTCGTCATGACCCCATACTGCTGTGCGATCAGGGGACGTGCAGCGTCGTGTCCGTCCGCGTGCTCGCCACCACGCGCCCGTTGCTGATCACGAGCCGACGGGGGGCCCGGTCGAGCAGCGCGGTGTGGTGATCGGCACCCGGGGCGTCGAGCACGACGAGGTCGGCGCGCGCACCGCGGGTGAGGTCGTGGCGGGGGGCGCCGAGCATCTCCGCGGCGCCGGCGGAGGCCCGGTCGAGCAGGCGGTCGAGGCCCTCGCGCGTCCCGAACGGGTGGGTGTGCGCGGCGAGCAGCGTCACGTCCAGCATGTCCACGGTGCCGAACGGGGTGAAGGCGTTGCGCACGTTGTTGCTGCTCAGGGCGGTGGCGACGCCGCCGTCGAGCAGCTCGCCGACCGGGGCGGCGGTGCCCTGCAGGTAGAGGTCGGTCGGCGGGAGGACGACGACGCCCACCCCGGCAGCGGCGAGCTCGTCGATCAGCCGGCACCGTGCGTCGTCGTCGTAGCCGGCGAGCGTGGTGACGTGCCCGATCGTCGTGCGCCCGCCCCAGCCGCGGGCCCGTGCCAGCGCCGCGACGTCGCCGGCGAGCGCCTGGCGCGGGTCGGTGCTGTCGGCGGTGTCGAAGTCGGCGTGGACGTCGACGGGTACGTCGAACCGCTCGGCGAGGTCGAACACCCGTCGCAGGTGGGCCCGGCAGCCCTCGACGTCCTCCTCGGCGTAGCTGCACCCGCCGATGACGTCGACGCCGCGGCGCAGCGCCTCGACGAGCAGCTCGTCGGTCCCCGGGCGGCCGGCGATCCCCTCCTGCGGGAACGCGACGATCTGCAGTTCGACGATCCCCGCCCAGCGTTCCCGCACCTCGAGCAGCGCGTCGATGCTCGTCAGGCCCACGGTCGGGTCGACGTCGACGGGGGTGCGGACGAGCGTCGTGCCGTGGGTGACCGCCCGGCGCAGCACGTCCTGCGCGCGGGCCACCACGTCGTCGTGGGTGAAGCCCTGCTTGGCCTCGGCGGTGGCGGCGATCGCGCCCTGGAGGGTCCCGTCCCCGGGACCGAGCATCGCCTTGTCCAGGTGCAGGTGGGGTTCGACGAGGCCGGGGAGCACCGGGCAGCCGTCGCCGACGACCGTCGTGGCACCGGCTGTGGCGACCAGGCCCGGCCCGACCTCGGCGATCCGGCCGTCGACGACCCGGACGTCCACGGGCGCCGTCCCGCCGCGGAGGAGGACGTCGGTCAGGAGGAGGTCGGACGCGGGAGGAGCCACGACAGGTCGGTACCCACGACGAGCTCCGCGGGCTCCTGTTCGCGACGGAAGAGACGGGCGGTGTTCCCGCCGAGGGCGAGGTGGTCGCCCGTGCGGTGCAGCCAGGCCCCCTCGCGGAGCCCGACGACGGGGACGTCGTTCACCTCGTGGAACTCCCGGATCCGCTCCTCGCGGGTCTCGCCCTGGTGGGTGCTCGCCGGGTCCGGGTCGAGGTAGTGCGGGTTGACCTGGAACGGCACGCGGGCGAGGGCGTCGAGGCCGCCCGGGTCGACGATCGGCATGTCGTTGGTGGTCATGATCGTCGGGCAGGCGAGGTTCGTGCCCGCCGAGCTGCCGGTGTAGCGACAGTCCGGGGCGCTGCGCAGCGCGTCGAGGACGCCGAGGCGGCGCACGTCGTGCAGCAGCCGGAAGGTGTTGCCGCCGCCGACGAACGCCGCCTCCGCCCGCGCGGCCGTCGCCGCGGGGTCCGGTTCGCGGTGCAGCGGGCGCAGGTCGATCCCGTCGCCGAGGGCGCGGCGCACCCAGGCGAAATAGTGGTCGTGGTCGGCGAGGGCGTAGGGCACGAACCACACGGCCCGGCCGCCCAGGTGGCTCGCGAGGACCTCCCGGGCGTGCGCGAAGGGCTCGGCGCCGCCGGGTGGGCGCGAGTTGGACAGCAGGAGGACGTCACCGGGCACGCGGGCGAGGATCGCAGGTGGGCGGTCGAAGGGACCTGCGCGCGGCGCACACACTCGGGCGGAGGTGGCGTTCGGTTCCGGCTGGACCTGCGCGCGGCGCACACACTCGGGCGGAGGTGGCGTTCCTTCCGGCTGGACCTGCGCGCGGCCTGAGATCGGGTGCCCCTGCGGACCGACTTGTGTATGTGCGGCGCGTCGGTTCTGCCGGGGTCGGACGCCTCGCTGGCTGGAGTGTGTGCTGCCCGCGTCGGTCTCGACGGTGTCGGCCCGCCGCCGGCCCGTGTGGCGACGAGGGGCACAGGGCGCACTTCACGCGGCGGGCGCGCCTGCCTGAAGTGCCCCTGATCATGGAGGCGGACCGGCAGCGCAGGACGAGGAGCACAGGGCGCATCCCGGAGGGCGCCCGGGCATGCCGGGAGTGCCCTTGATCACGGAGGCCGGACCGGGGCCGAGGTCAGGGCCGGGGACGCGACCCCTCAGCTCACCGGCTCCCGGGGCGCCGGCGGGACCACCGGCACCGGCAGCGTCACCCGCAGGGCGCCCGGGGCCTCCGCGGGGACGACGGGGGCCACAGGCGCGACCGGCGCCAGCCGCTCGTAGGCCGACCCCAACGGCGGGCGCGGATCCGCCTCGCCCTTGTTCGGCCAGAACGCCATCGCCCGTTCGGCCTGGGCGGTGATCGTCAGCGACGGGTTCACCCCGAGGTTGGCCGAGAGCGCCGACCCGTCCACCACGTGCAGCCCCGGGTGGCCGTAGAGCCGCTGATAGGCGTCGATCACGCCGGACTCGGGCGAGGAACCGATCGCGCACCCGCCGATGAAGTGCGCGGTCATCGGCATGTTCACCGCCTCGCCCCAGGTGCCGCCGGGGTCGCCGTCGATGAGCTCGGCCACCCGCCGGGTCGTGGCGTTGGCGGCCGGGATCCATGTCGGGTTCGGGGTGCCGTGCCCCTGCCGGGAGACGAGCCGCCCGAAGCGCCGCCGCACCGTGATCGAGTTGTCCAGCGACTGCATGACCAGCGAGATCACGGTCCGCTCCGACCAGCGTCGCTTGTCCAGGGAGCGCACCAGCGTCCGCGGGTGCCGGACCATCGCGCCGAGGAGCTTCGCGAGCCGCGGCACGCGCCCGCCGCCGTCGGTCATCAGCGTGGTGAGCAGGCCCATCGCGTTCGAGCCGTGGCCGTAGCGGCACGGCTCGATGTGGGTGTCCTCGTCGGGGTGCCACGACGAGGTGTTGGCCACGCCGCGGGAGAAGTCCCGCGGCCCGCCGCGCTCGGGGGCCTTCCGCGCCATCGCCCCGACGAGGGCCTCGGAGTTGGTCCGGGTCAGGTGGCCGAGCCGCGCGGAGACGCGCGGAAGCGTCCCGGTGTCGCGCAGCCGGTGCAGCAGCGACTGCGTGCCCCACGTCCCGGCCGAGAACACGACCTCGTCGGCGGTGAACACG
>NZ_JBVPVA010000282.1:0-2508 GCF_055612215.1 Actinomycetospora sp.
CGCCGCACCGCGTCAGCCTGGCAGGTCGGCCGTGAGGGCGCCGCGCGCACGAAGTCGTCACACAGCTGGTGCTCAGGGGCGGTTCATCGCCGGCCGCCGCCGGGGTGGTCGCCGCGGTCGGTTGGGTGGCCGTGCGCTGCGCCCGACACCCGGTTGCCCCCCGCCCGCGTCAGGAGGTCGGTGAGCGCGCGCCGTGAGCCGGCCCGACCCGGAGCTGCTCGGCGATCGACCAGCGGTCGATCAGGGACGACACTGCTGCGATCCGGCCGTCCTCGAACCGGTAGAAGACGTGTTCCGCGAAGTGGAGCTGCTCGCCGTTCGGCGTGAAGCCGAGGAAGCGGTCGCGGGGCGTGCACCGGAAGACCAGGCGGCACGCGACGTCCTGACCGGATACGACCACGATGTGGGGGTCGTAGACGAGGTCGGGGACGGCGGCGATGTCCGCGGCGATGAGGTCCCGGTAGTCGCGCCCGGTCATCGGCTCGTCGTTGTAGGTCAGGCGGTCCGCGACGTAGTGCACGAGATCCTCGAGCCGTCGCTCGTTGAGGACGTCGAGGTAGGCGCGGTAGCGGGTCTCGAGGTCGTCGGTCATGGGCTCGGCTCCGGCTCCGTCAGTGGCTCGGGAACCCCCATCGTGCCGACGACACCAGCAGGGGCCGGAGGAGCTCCTCGGTTCCTCGGCCCCGGCCGGCGGTCCCGCTCATGCCCCGGCGGGGACGTCCTGCGCGGCGGCGAGGCGGTCGACCGAGGCCCGTACGGCGCGCAGTTCGGTGACGACGGCGTCCAGCTGGGCGTCGTTGGTGCGACGCAGCTCGTTCAACACCTTCTCAAGCAGGTCGTTGGTGGTGGTGAGTGCGTCCTTGACCGGTCCGATGCCGGCGAGGTCCCCGAGCACGGTGTCTCCTCTCGACGTGAATTGATCGGTACCGACGGTACCTGATACACGCCGTACCGGCTCGGTCAGCCGTCGTCACGGGCCGCCGCCCGCTTGCGCCGCTTGCCCTCGTGCATCGCCGCGACCCGCGCGACCGGGATGGTGTGGCCCTCCTCGAGGAGGTCCGCGGGGATAGCTCGGGCCGCGCCGAGGCGCTCCTGCCAGCTCGGGCCGCGCAGGAAACGGTCCGGGGTGGCCACGGTGATCTCGGACGGCACGACGTCGTCGAGCGAGTCCCAGTCGCACGGGCACGAGACCGGCAGGCCCGGGCGCACCCGCGGGCTGTAGGCGGCGACGACCGTGGCGCCGCCCGCGCGGGTGGCGTCGAGGAAGACCTTTCCGCCGCGGTCGGCCTTGATGAACGCCGTCGTGGTGCCGTCCGGGTCGAGGCGTTCGGCGCGGGCGGCGACGGCGCGGGTCGCGGCGTGGACGTCCTCCATGGCTGCCGGCTCGATCGGCGTGACCACGTGCAGGCCCTTGGCGCCGGAGGTCTTCACGGCCGGGTCGAACCCGGCATCGCGCAGCACCTCGCGGACCGCGCGGGCGGCGGAGACGACGGGTCCGAGACCGGAGCCCTCGGGCGGGTCGAGGTCGAGGACGAGGTGGGTCGGCGTGCCCGGCGCGTCGGCGAGGGTGAGCGGGACGTGGTACTCGACGGCGCGCTGGTTGGCGAACCACAGCAGCGTCGCGCGGTCCTCGGCGAGCGCGTAGTGGACGTCGCGCTGGGAGCTCTCGGACCAGAACGTCACCGAGCGGATCCACTCGGGCGCGCCCTTGGGCAGGTTCTTCTGCATGAAGCGCTCCCTGCCGCGGGCCCGCACGACCGAGAGCGGCCGGTTGGCGAGCAGCGGGAGGATCCGGTCGGCGACGGCGTCGAGGTGGTCGACCAGGGCGCGCTTGCTGACCGCCGGGTGGTCGTCGTCGCCTGCGAGCAGTTCCTGGTCGAGGTGGGTGAGACCGACCCCGTCGCGCACCTCGTCCGGATCGCTCGCCATCGGACGACCGTGGCCGGGTGGGGGCGGCGGGTCAAGCCGAGGTGCCTGGCGATGCCTCAGAAGTCGGGGTCGTGGTCGTAGCGGCTCGGCGGCGTCTCCTGGGGTGCGGTCGCGGCTCGGGTGAGGCGGGTGGCGGTGGCGCGGGCGGCGTCGGTGAGGAAGCCGTGCTTGTTGGGTCGCGCCGCCCACGCCGGAACCGGGCGAGGCGGTGGGGCGAAGACGAGGTCGGGGACGCTGGTGGGCCCGTCGGCCGGGGACAGCGGATCGGCCGACTCCTGGTAGCGGTCGGGTTCGACTCGGTGGCGCGTGCCGGTGGGGCTGGTCCACACGAAGCAGCCCGCGGCGGGCTGGACGACGCTCCACCCGGCGTCGGGGTCGTGTTTGAGCAGGTGGTGGGGTTCGCAGAGCGCGCCGAGGTTGTCGGCCTCGGTGAGGCCGCCGAGGAGCCAGTCCTCGGTGTGGTCGAGGTCGGCGCGCATCGCCGGGCGGTCGCAGCCGGGGAACCGGCAGGTCTGGTCCCGGGACCGGATCCAGGCCTCGAGGGCGGCGCCGGGGTGGCGGCGGTGCGCGTCGGCGCCG
>NZ_JBVPVA010000437.1:0-7222 GCF_055612215.1 Actinomycetospora sp.
TGGCTCGACCCCGACCTGCTCCTCCCCTACGCCACCGGCCTGGCCGAGGGCGGGTGGCCCCGTGAGCGCGGGCGGGTCGGCGGGTTGGTCAACGTGCTGCTCGCCGACGACCCGGACGCCGCGAAGGCCGAGGTCCGCGCCGCCGCCGGCCGCAACCGGGCCTCCTACCGCGGCAACGACGACGCCGCGGCGACGCCGGGCGAGGCCACGTTCCCGCGGCTGCGGGTGCTCACCGCCGACCACGCCGTCGCCGCGGTCGCCGACCAGCTCGCCGCCTTCGACGGTCCCGACGGCTTCCCGGTGACCGACGTCTTCTGCTTCGCCGACCTCGGGGGCCTGCCGGACGCGGTCGTCGAACGCCACCTCGCGCTCGTCACCGACGTGCTGCGGCCGGGCCTGGCCCGGCACGACCCCTCGACCAGCGCCGTCGGAGGTGCCTCGTGACCCCCGGGCTCCCCGACGACCTGCTGGCCCCCGAGGCGCTGCGCGACCCCGACGGGGCGGCGGCCGTGCTGCGCGAGCACGACCCGGTGCACTGGAGCCCGACCCACCGGGCGTGGCTGCTCACCCGCTACGACGACGTCGTCGCGGCGTTCCGGAACCCGGCGCTGTCCTCGGACCGGGTGCGGCCGCTGATGTCGGCCCGGCAGGACCGTCCGGGCACCGGTGAGCCCGAAATCTCGCACCGGGTGCTCGGCCTGATCAGCGAGTGGATGGTCGTCACCGACCCGCCCGCGCACACCCGGCTCCGACGGCAGGCGGGCGCGGCGTTCAAGCAGCAGCAGATCGCCGCGATGGAGGCCCGGATCCAGACGATCGTCGACGACCTCGTCGACGGTTTCCTCGCCGGCGGCCCCCGCGGCGACCTCGTCGCGGGCGTGGCCTACCCGCTGCCCGCGATCGTCATCGCCGAGATGCTCGGCGCCCCGCCCACCGACCGCGACCGCTTCCGCACCTGGTCCGACGAGCTCGCCCTCGTCGCGTTCGGGGCGGGCGGCGACGCGCGCCCGGACCGCCACGAGCGGGCGCTGCGCGGGCTCGAGGAGATGGCCGGGTACTTCCGCGACCTGGTCGCCCACCGCCGTCGCGAACCCGCCGGGGACATGCTCTCGGCGATGATGGCCGGCGACGGCTCCGCGCCCGACGAGCCGGGGTTGTCCGACGACGAGCTCGTCGGCATGTGTGCGCTGCTGCTCTTCGCGGGCCACGAGACCACGACGAACGCCATCGCCAACGCCGTGCGGCTGCTGACCGCCGATACCGCGTTGCGCGACCGGGTGAGCGAGGACCCGACGCTGGTCGCGCCGGCCGTGGAGGAGGCGTTGCGCCTGGAGGGCCCGATCAAGGTGCTGGTGCGCTGGGTCGTGGCCGACCACGAGGTCCGCGGGCGCACGATCCGCGCGGGCGAGCGGGTCTACCTGCTGCTGTGCGGGGCCAACCGCGACCCGGAGCGGTTCGAGGCCCCCGACGCCGTCGACCTGGCCCGGTCCCGGCCCAACCACATCGCGTTCGGGCGCGGCATCCACGCCTGCATCGGTGCCCAGCTGGCGCGGCTCGAGACGCGGGTCGCGGTCGGGACGCTGCTGCGCCGGCTGCCGGGCCTGCACGTCGAGGGGGACCCGCCGCGGCTGCCCGTGCTCGCCTCGCGAGCCCAGCACGCCCTGCCCGTGGTGCACGACGGCGCGGTGGTCGGGGGCGGGCGGTGACCGCGCGCCCGCGGGTGACGACGCTCGCCGAGGTCGTCGAGGAGTCGGCCGCAGCCGCCCCGGACGCCGAGGCGCTGGTCTTCGCCGACGGTGAGCGCCTCACCATCGGGGCCCTTGCGACGCGGGCCCGGGAGCACGCGGGCGCGTTGCTCGCCGCCGGGGTGGCCCCCGGGGACCGGGTGGCCCTGCTGCTCCCGGCCTCCGCGGACCTCGTCGCCCTGCTGCTCGCCGTCACCCGGATCGGGGCGGTGGCCGTCCCGGTGAACGCGCGCTACCGGGGGCAGGAGGTCCGCCACGTCGTCGTGCACTCGGGGGCGTGCCTCGTCGTGACCGCACCCCCGGCGACGTCCGGCGCCCCGGATCTGGTCGACCTCGCCCGGCGCGCGGTCGAGGCCGGCCCGACCCCGGAGCTGCGCGCCGTGCTGACCGTCACCGAGCTGCGCGGGGCGGCCGCCCCGGAGGATGCGGTGGCGGCGGCCCTGGCCCGCACCCGGGTCCGCGACCCCGCCGTGCTCGTCTACACCTCCGGGACGACGGCGGCGCCCAAGGGCGCGCTGCTCTCCCACGAGGCACTGGTCCGGCTCGCCGCCGGCATCACCGAACGGATGGCGCTGAGCCCGGCCGACCGGATCTGGACGGCCATCCCCCTCTTCCACGGCGGCGGGATCACTTTCGCCCTCACCGCGCTGACGGCCCGGGCCACCTTCGTGCACCCCGGCTGGTTCGACCCCACCACCACGCCGGCCCTGCTCGAGAGCGAGCGGGTGACCGTCGCGCTGGCCGCCTTCGAGACGATCTGGGTGCCGGTGCTCGACCGCCCGGACTGGGCCGACCGCGACCTGCACCGGTTGCGGCTCGTCATGGCCGTCGGGGTGCCGGAGCGGCTGCGGGCGATGGCGGCCCGGGTGCCGCAGGCAGCGCACGTGTCCTGCGTGGCGATGACCGAGTCCTCGGCATTCCTGGCGCTGGGCCGCCCCGACGACCCCCTCGAGGCGCGACTCACGACCGGCGGGCACCCGATGCCGGGCATGGAGGTCCGCGTCGTCGACCCGGAGACCGGGGCCGACCTGCCCACGGGCGCCGAGGGGGAGCTGCTCTTCCGCGGGCCCACCGCCTTCGACGGCTACTTCCGCGACCCCGAGGCGACGGCGGCCGCAATCGATGCCCACCGCTGGGTGCACACCGGCGACGTCGTCACCGTCGACGACGCGGGCAGGGTGACGTTCCGCTCCCGGCTCAAGGACATGCTCAAGGTCGGCGGCGAGAACGTCGCGGCCGCCGAGATCGAGGACCACCTGCTGACCCATCCGGCGGTCGGGGTGGTCGCGGTGGTGGCCGCGCCGGACGACCGCTACGTCGAGGTCCCCGCGGCTTTCGTCCAGCTCGCCCCGGGCGCGCACGCCACCGCCGACGAGCTCGTGGCCCATTGCGTCGGGCGGATCGCTGCGTTCCGGGTCCCGCGCTACGTGCGGTTCGTCGACGAGTGGCCGATGTCGGGCACGAAGATCCGCAAGGTGGACCTCCGGGCCCGGATCGCCGAGGAGATCACGAGCGCGCTGCACCCCGCGCGGCCAGTTCGGCCCGCGAGGTGACGTCGAGCTTGGCGAAGATGCGCCGCAGGTGGGTGCGGACGGTTCCGGTGCCGATGAGGAGCTGGTCCGCGATCGCCTGGTTGCGCAGCCCCCGGGCCGCGAGCTCGACGACGTCGCGCTCGGTCGGGGTGAGGCTCTCCCACCCGCTCGCCGGGCGCCTGCGCGGGCCGCGGGCGCGGCGCGCGTAGGCGACGGCCGCGTCGAGGTCCAGCGACGCGCCCTCGACGTGGGCCCGGTCCCGCGCCGCCGCGTCGAGCGTCTCCACTGCCGCAGCGTCGATCACCCCGCGGGTGACGGGTGCGGGGACGAAGCCGAGCCGCTCCCGCGCGGCCGCCGCCGCGGCCGCCAGGCGGACCGCCGCCTCGGTCCGCCCCGCGTCGAGCACCAGCCCCGCGACGACGTCGAGCGCGTCGACCACGAGCGGCAGGTACCCGGCGCCGTGGGCGGTGGCGAGCACCTCGTGCGCGTCCGCCAGCGGATCGCCGCCGGTCCCGAGCCGGTGCAGCGCCACGCAGCGCGCGAGGCCCGCGGCCTGGAGCGCGTCGAGGGCCCCGGCGCTCCGCGCCTGCTCCCGCGCCCGCTCGGCCGCGGCCAGGGCCCGCTGCGGGTCACCCGCCACCAGTCGGGCGCAGGCCTCCAGACCACCGGCCTCCGCGGCCACGAGCGTCATCCCGCCGAGCGCCGCGGCCTCGACCAGCGCCGCGATCGCGTCTCCCGCCGGTTCCGGGTCCGCCCACACCGTGACGTGCGCGCGGCACAACTCCAGGAACTCCGTGGCGCCCAGGCCCGGGTGCTCGTCGAGGAACGCGGCGAGGCGCGACGTCAGCTCGGCCGCCTCCGGTCCGCGTCCGGCCCGGCACAGCGTGCGGATCACCGGGGCGAGGGCACCGGCCGCACTCACCGGCTCACCCACCTCGACGGCCAGCGCCCACCCGGCCTGGCCGTGTCGCAGGGCGGCGGGGCCGTTGCCGCGCAGGCGGGCGTCCTCGGCGCGGATGGCAGCGTCCCAGGCCCGCAGCTGGTGGTGCCCGAGCTGCTCGAGCGAGGGGAGAGCGGCGTCGGCGCAGGCGACGGCCGCGGCGTGGTCGCCGCGCCAGAGGTGGGTGTAGGCGAGCACCTGCAGCGCCTCGACCTCCGCCCACCGGTCCCCGGCCCGGGCCGCGAGCTCCGCGGCCGCCCCGACGACGGGGGCCGCGGCGTCGGGGTCGTCGAAGGCCTGGGCCATGCCGAGCAGGATCATCGCCCGGGCGCGGACGTCATCGGCCGCGTCCGGCTCCTCGGCGAGCTGCGCGGCGAGCGCGAGCCCACCGCCCAGGTCCCCGGCGTAGACGGCCTGGAACGCGTGTGCCCACCGCAGGCGCGCGCCCGGCCGCGCCCCCCGCGCGGCGAGGGCCGCCGTCAGGCGCGCGGCGACGTCGAGGCCCTCCCGGCACCGCCCCCGCAGCGACCACCAGAACGCGAGGTCGGCGACGACATCGGCGGCCACCTCCAGGGTTCCGTCGGCGGCGAGGCCGTCGGAGGCGCACGCCCGCGCGAGCACGGTCCGGACCGCCGCGGCGTCGTGGTCGAGCCGGTCGAGGACGGCGAGGTCGGCGTGCTCCAGCGCGGGACGCGCGGTCGAGGCGAGGTCGGCGACCCACCGCGCGAGGCGACCGTGCGCGCGCCGGGCCTCGTCGGGAGCGCTCTCGCGGGCGTGCTCGCGCACCGTCTCGAGCACGAGGTAGGCCGCGTCGTCGGGCAGGAAGCGGACCAGGGAGTGGTCGACCAGCTCCTCGAGGACCGCCACCGCGCCGGCCCCGTCACCGAGCTCCGGAGGACCGATCACCGCCTCAGCCGCGGCGAGCGAACAGCGACCCTCGACGACGGCCAGCGCCCCCAGCGCCGTGCGAGCCCGTTCGCCGAGCAGATCGGTACTCCAGGTGAGACAGCTCGCCAGTGACCGGTGGCGGACGTCCCGACCTGCGACGGAGCGCGTGCTGACGAAGGTGAGCCGGTCGGCCATGCCGTCCTCGATGGCCGCCAGCGGGAGACCGCGGGCGCGCGCCGCAGCGAGCTCGAGGGCCAGCGGCAGCCCGTCGAGGGCGTGCGCGATGCGGCGGGCGACCCGGTCGGTGTCCGCGCCCGCGGGCAGGGCCGGCTGCGCCCGCCGGGCCCGGTCGAGGAAGAGCACGGCGGCGTCGTCCTCGGGCAGTCCCTCGACGGCGAGCGTCGCCTCGCCCGGGACGCCGAGCGACACCCGGCTGGTAACCACCACCCGCAGCCGCGGACACCCCCGCAGGAGCTCGACGACGGCCTGCGCCGCTCGGTCGCGGACGTGCTCGCAGTTGTCGAGCACCAGCACCGACTCGACGTCGCCGACGCGCCGGGCGAACCGCTCCGGCGGGGCCAGCGCCGGGTCGTCGCGGATGCCGCACGCGTCGAGCACCACCGACCACAGGTCCTCGCCGGGCGCGCACGCGGCCAACTCGGCCACGCCCACCACGGGCGCACCCAGCGCCGGCAGGGCCTCGCCCACGAGGCGCGTCTTCCCGCCGCCCCCCGGCCCGAGCAGCGTGACCAGCCGCTCCGCGCCGGCGAGCCGCGCCAGCTCGGTCAGCTCCGCCGCCCGTCCCACGAACGCCGTCGGTGACCGCACCCCCTCGGTCATGAACGGAGTCTGCGCCACGGAGCGTGGTCGGGTCACCGCCGATCGGCCGATGGCGGAGCGGAAATTCCGGGGGTGGTCACGCCCCGGGTATGCCGATCGGTAGATGTTTCCGTGGCCGGGCCGTCATGACCCTGGACGCCGCACCGGGTCGACCCGCACCCGGGCGGAGCGAGGAGGAGACATGGCCGACCTGGTCGAGCTGACGACGACGACGTGGAACGACCGTGACCGCGCCGGCTGGCGCGAGTGCTACGTCGAGGACTGCGAGATGCTGACGCCCGGCGTGGTGGACGGCACCGGCGGCGCGGCCCTCCTGGCGTTCTGGGACGAGACGATGGAGGCCTTCCCGGACAACCGGATCACCGTGGTGCGGGTGGTCGCCCAGGGCGAGATGCTGGTCGAGGAGTCGCGCATCGACGCGACCAACACCGGACCGATCGCGGGGCCGGACGGGACCCCGATCCCGCCCACCGGTCGGTCGCTGTCCCTGCCCTTCGCCGGCATCCACCGCATCGACGGCGACCGCATCGTCAGCTCGCACTTCTACTGGGACACGTTCGACATGCTGGGTCAGCTCGGGCTGCTGGACGCGTGACGGGATGCGTCGTTCCTCCGGTGCGCGGTCACCTCCACCCGCCGACGTGGCTCCACGGCGCCCGGGCCGTGGTCGGAGCACGATCAGGGAGTCACTGCGCCCGGTGTGGAAGATCCGTTCGGCACGCAGGGGCTCCCTCGATCTCGAGGGCGGCACCACTCCGGTCGTCGCCCCGTGCGGAGGCGCTCAGCCCATCGAGAGCTTCTGCCCGGGCACGATGTGGTTGGGGTTCGCCAGCCCGTTCTGCGCGGCGAGCGAGCCTGCGGTCGTGCCGTGAGCGGTGGCGATCCCCGAGAGCGTGTCCCCCGGACGCACGGTGTAGGTGCCCGTCGTCCCGGTGGTGGTGGCGGCCGTGGCGGCCGACGTGCTCCCGGTCGTCAGCGAGGTGATGAACGTGGCGAAGCTGGTGCCGACGGCCGCCAGCGACGCCCCGATGGAGCGCGTCGTCGCCGCGGCGGTCAGCGGCTGGGTCACGATCGCGTACAGCACGAGGACCAGGACCAGTATCCCGACCACCCGCCCCACACTCATACCTCACACGATCGCGTCCCGACCGCCTGAACACCAGCCCGGGGCGGGAGCGCGGACGACAGGGCGTCCCCGCGGCTGAGTGGAGTCGGCCGAACGCCGCGCGTCACACGGGGCCGCATGACCTGGCGGGCCGGGGACCGGGTGCGGGAAG
>NZ_JBVPVA010000736.1:0-1068 GCF_055612215.1 Actinomycetospora sp.
GATGATCCTCGAACACGTGTGGGACTTCGCGTACGACGGAGTCTCGAACGTCGTCGACCAGTACGTGTCCTATCTCCGTCGCAAGATCGACAAGCCGTACGGCAGCGACCTGCTCGAGACCGTGCGGGGCGCCGGCTACCGCCTGCGGGTCGGCGATCCCGACCAGCCGGCGCCGAGCTCCTGAGCAGGAGGACCCCCGATGCCGCTGCGCGTCCGCCTCGCGCTCGGGTTCGCCCTGGGCACGGCACTCCTGATCGCCGTGGTCGGGCTCGGCTTCGTCCTCCAGCTGCGCACCAGCCTCTACGCCACCCTCGACGTCGGGCTCGCGAGCCGGGCGTCCACAGTGACCGAGCAGTACAACGCCGAGGGGCTGGCCGCACTGCGCACCAACCGCGACGAGGAGCCCATGCAGGTCGTGACCGCCGACGGCCGCGTGCTCGTCAGCTCCACCGATCTGGCCGGGGCTCCGGTGCTCGACCCGCACACGTTGTCGACCGTGCTCGCCCGACGGGTGGACGGCGCGGGCCCACTGGGCTTCACCGAGGGCGAGGACGACCAGCGCACGCGCTTCCTGGCCACGGTCCTCTCCGACCGTGACGGCCTGGTGCTCGTGGTGGGCACCGGGACCGACATCGCCGACGCGGCCGACGAGCACGTCGACACCGGGCTGCTGATACTCGGACCGATCGCGGCCATCGTCGCGGGGCTCGGCGCGTGGTGGCTGTCGGGGGCGGCGCTGCGACCGGTGGAACGGATGCGCCGACAGAGCGCCGGCCTGGCCCGGCACGACGACGGCACCTACCTGGCCGTGCCGAGCACGCGTGACGAGATCGCGGCGCTCGCCTCGACGCTCAACGAACTGCTGGACCGGCAGCGCCACGCGCTCGCCCAGGAACGGCAGGCCGTCGAGCGCGAGCGCGGGTTCGTCGCCGACGCCGGCCACGAGCTGCGCACCCCGCTGGCGACCCTCCGCGCCGAGCTCGAGCTGGCCGGGCGACCGGGGCGCGACCGCGCCGAGCTCGTCGACGCGGTGACCTCGGCGGCTGCCGAGACCGACCGGCTCATCCG
>NZ_JBVPVA010000597.1:0-6245 GCF_055612215.1 Actinomycetospora sp.
CGCCTCGACGGCCTGGCGCGGATCGCGGAGCACCGCGAGGCCGACTTCCGCCTCGACGTGCTCACCCGGACCCCGCCCGCCGCCCGCTCCGTCGCCCAGCGGGTGGGGCTGCGGTGACCCGACCGCTGCCCGACGTGCCCGACGTGCCCGTCCTCGGCGTCGTCGTGCCCGCCCACGACGAGCAGGACCTCCTCGGCGGGTGCCTGGACGCCCTGGCGCGGGCGGCCCGGTGGGTCTCCGACCGCGCGGTCGTGCGCACGCTCGTCGTCCTCGACGCCTGCCGGGACCGCACCGCGGACGTCGCGCGGGCGCACGGCGTCGAGACCCTGGTCATCGGCGACCGCTGTGTCGGGCTGGCCCGCGACGCCGGGTGCGCGGCGCTGCTCGACGGGCCGGGCCCGCCCCCGGGCTGGCTCGCCACCACCGACGCCGACTCCCGGGTGCCGCCGGACTGGCTGCTCGCCCAGCTCGAGGCGTGGACCCGGCCCGCCGACGCGCGGGTGGGCGCGGTGTACGTCGAGGACTGGAGCGAGCAGTCCCCTGCCGCCGCGCACTGGTTCTCCGACGTCTACGACGCCGCGGGGGACCCGCACCCCCACGTCCACGGCGCGAACCTCGGCGTCCGCGCGGAGGCCTACCGGGCGTGCGGCGGGTTCCACGGCCTCGCGACCGGCGAGGACGTCGCGCTGGTCGACGCCCTCGACGACGGCGGGTTCACGGTGCACCGCACCCGGCGCAGCCCGGTGCTCACGAGCGGGCGCCGGGCCGCGCGGGCCGCCGGCGGGTTCGCCGGGCGGCTGATCGACCTCGGCTCCGCGGACACGCAACGCGCCGGCTGACCGGGCACGCCCGCGAGCCACGACCGGGGTTGGCGGTCGCATCACGCTAGGCCGTTGATCATGTCGAGGGTACCGCGCGGTGCGGTGCCCTCGACATGATCATCTGCCTACGCGCCGGCGGGCCGCCCGCGTGACCATCTCGGCGAACAGGTCCTCGACCCCGATCCCGACCTGCGCGGCCATCATCACCACGACGCTGGTGCGGGCGAACGAGCAGTACAGGCCCGCCTCGAGGAACCACGGCCGGCCGTCGGGGTCGACGCGGAAGTCGAACAGGCCGTAGTCCCGGCAGCCCAGCGCCACGTAGCAGCGCCGCGCCGCCTCCCACACCGCCGTCGTCACCGGGTCGTCGACGTCGACCGTCCAGGCCTTGCCGTCGCCCTTCGCGACCAGGCCGAGCCCGCCGTCGTCGTCGCGGGTGAGCTTGTCGGCGGGCGTGCGGATCGGCGCCGTGTCCGCGTCGACGGGGTACTCCTCGAGCGGCAGGCAGACCAGCTCGGTCCCGCCGCCGGGGCGGTCGCGCTCGATCACCCCGCAGCGCACCTCGCGCCCGGCCGGGACGTAGGTCTCGACGAGCGCCGCCCCGGCGTGCTCGAAGGCCGCCGCGAGGGCGGGCCCTCGTTCCTCGGGCCGGCGGACGAGGGTGACGCCGAGCGAGTTGTCGGAGTCGGCCGGCTTGACCACCACCGGGAGGGTGACGCCGGGCGGGTCCTCGCCGGGGCGCACGACCACGCCGTCCGGGACGTCGACGCCGCCGTGCGCCACGACTGCGCGGGCCCGTGGCTTGTCCGCGCCCACGGCCATGACGTCGGGTGCGTTGCCGACGACGGGGACGCCGAGCACGTCGAACAGCGCACGGTAGGAGGTCATGCCGGGCAGACAGAACATCTGGGGGACGACGACGTCGGGCGCGAGCTCGCGGAGGTGCGTGATCGCGTCCCCGACGTCCAGGGCGGGCGCCGCGACGAGGGCGGCGTCGGTGAGCGTCGCCGGGAAGCGCCAGCACCCGTCGGGCGAGACGTGGGCGATCGTGAACGCGTAGCGGTCCGGGTCGGCGACCGCCTCGAGGGCGTCGCGGGCGTAGAGCCGGGAGAGCTCGGCGAGGAACTCATCGGTCGGGGAGCCGACCAGGTGCAGGACGCGCAGCATTGATCGACCCCCTCAGTCCCCGGCCGGCTCGACGAGCTTGCCGATGTTGAAGTCGATGCGGATCCAGTCGCGGCCCTCGCGCAGGTTCCGCCAGAGCAGCGCCGGGATCTGCAGGTGGTGGGAGAGCAGGAACGGCAACGGATCGTCGAGGTCGAAGATCGCGTCGCGGCCGCGCAGGACCACCCGCAGCCGCTCGGGGATGCTCGCCGGGCGGGAGAGCATCCGCCACAGCTCGTGGTAGAGCCAGTAGGTGGGCCGCACGGTCGCGCCGGGGCGCAGCGTCGGCGCCTCCGGGTCGAGGTAGGCGCGGGCCAGGTCGGCGTACCGGTCGTGGAACATCGTGATCGCCGAGTGCGTGCGGGGGTTGCACTCCAGGGCGACCAGGGCCCCGTCGTCGTCGACGATGAAGTCGAACGAGTACTGGCCGGTGAGCTTGTTCTCCGCGACGAAGGTCTCCACCCAGCGCTCGATCTCCGGCTCGTCGACCGGGGCGTAGTTGACCTGGAACGCCGAGGACTCGCAGCAGCAGTAGACCTGCAGGCGGCCGTCGCGGGCGGTGCCGTGGGTGCAGTACTCCCGCCCGGGGACGAACGCCTGGAGGATCCACGGGCGCTCGGGCGAGATCGCCTTCGAGCGGGCGAGCGCGGCGGTCTCCGCGGCGGTCGGACGCGGGAGCGGGGTGAGGTCGAGCCGATTGACCGGGTCGTACGGGATGGACTTGAGCACGTAGGCCGGGCCGTCGGCGGGGAAGTCGAAGGCCTCGACCTCGGCCGCGGAGGTGACGCGGTGGGTGTCGGGCACCGGGAGGCCCGCGGCGTGGGCGGCCGCGGCGAAGGCGGCCTTGTCGTCGACGGTGCCGATCGCCTCGGCGTCGCCGTGGAGCACCTCGCACCACTGCTCGAGCACCGGCTTGGCCAGGGCGTCGTACCAGCTCGACGCCGGGCTGCAGACGGGCACGTAGACGTCGACGCCCTCGCGGCGCACCACGTCCACGAGCGCGTCGACGTAGCCGGGGTCGTCGGGGGCCGGGACGACGTGGAACGCGGCGACCGCGCGGGAGAAGCGGTGTCCGGTGAGCCGGTAACGGCTCGACTCGACGAGCACGACCCGGTGCCCGGCCGCGTGGAACGCCCGGGCGAGCGCCAGCGCCTTGGTCATCTTGCCGCCGCTGACCAGCACCGTCCGGGGCCGCTCCGGGGTCTCGCGGGCGGCGGCGCCGACCACGGCGCCGCGGGCCAGCGCGGCGGCGGTGACGACGAGGTTCGCGGGCAGCGCGGCGGCCAGCAGCGCCTGGGCACCGAGGGTCCGCGCGACGGCGCCGAGCCTGCTCACCGGACGCCCGGGTAGGTCGCGACCATCCCGCGGTGCATCACCCGGTCCCCGACGACACCGGAGTGGTCGGCCTTGTGCAGGACCGCGCCGTTGTCCCAGACGACGACGTCGCCGGGCCGCCAGGCGTGGCGGTAGAGGTTGTCGTCGCGGGTCGAGTGCTCGAGCAGCGCGGTGATCACGGTGGCCGACTCGTCCTCGCCCAGCCCGCTGATCGCGGCACACCGGGCGGGCGCGTCGAGGTAGAGCGCGACGCGCCCCGACACCGGGTGGGGCCGCAGGACGGGGTGCTCGGCCGCGGCCTCGTCGTCGGGACCCAGCTCGAGGCCCGTGACGACGTGGCGCAGCGTCCGGCCCTCGACCGTCGCGCGGAGGTCGGCGGGCAGCGTGTCGTGGGCGCGGAACTGGTTGCTGAACAGCGTCTGCCCGCCCCGCGTCGGGATCTCCACCGCGCGCAGGGCGGTGTAGGCGGGCGGCCGCGCCACGTAGCCGGTGTCGACGTGGAAGTTGCTCCGTGGCGGCGTGTCGCGCCCGACGTTGGAGACGACGTTCAGCTCGGGGTGGCCCGCCAGCGGGGTCTCCCCCGTGGTGAACGCCAGGTCCCCGATGCTGCGCAGGAACGCGGTGAAGGTGTCGTCGTCGGCGTGGCCCTGGTCGCGGAGCACGACGACGCCGTGCTCGGCCAGCAGGTCGCGCAGCGCGGTGACGTCCTCGGTGGCGAGCGGCCCGACGTCGAGGCCGGTGACCTCCGCACCGAGGGGGTCGAGGGGCTTGGCGTCCACGGATCAGACCTCCGGCGTGGCGCGGCGGACGAGGGTGAGGCCGTCCCGGAGCGGGACGAGGACCTGCTCGACGCGGGGGTCGGCCGCCAGCGCGTCGTTGAACGCGGCGACCGCGGCGCCGTTGGTGGTCGGCTCGCCGGTCACCCACGGCTGCCCCTGCATCAGGGTGTTGTCGACGACGACGAGCGCGTGCGGCGCGAGCAGGTCGCCGTCGAGCAGCTGGTCGAGGTACCCGGCGTAGCCGGCCTTGTCCGCGTCGACGAAGACCAGGTCGAAGCGCTCGTGCGCGCCGGCCAGGGCGCGCAGCGTGTCCGCGGCCGGCCCGACGCGGACGTCGATGCGCCCGCCGGCGACCGACGCGGCGAAGCACTCCCGTGCGAACGCGGCCACCTCGGCGTCGACCTCGCAGGCCACGACCCGGCCGCCGTCGCCGACCGCCTCGGCCATCGCCAGCGCCGAGTAGCCGGTGAACATGCCGACCTCGAGGACCGTGCGCGCGCGGGTGGCGTGCACCAGCGTGCGCAGCAGCTGGCCCTCGACGTGCCCGGAGAGCATCTCCTGCTCGAGGCCGGTGTCGCCGCCGTGGGTACGCCAGTCGTGGTCGGCGGTGCGGCGGGCGAGCTCGGCGAGGGCGGGCGACTCGGGCGTGGTGGCGCGCTCGAGGTAGGGGTCGAGACCGGCGGCGAGGTCGCGCGCCCGGCGCAGCGCCGCGAGCCCGTCGGCGTCCAGGGTCCCCTGCTCCG
This sequence comes from Actinomycetospora sp., assembly GCF_055612215.1. NCBI lineage: Bacteria > Bacillati > Actinomycetota > Actinomycetes > Pseudonocardiales > Pseudonocardiaceae > Actinomycetospora > Actinomycetospora sp. The sequence continues at coordinate 4,843 of NZ_JBVPVA010000597.1, forward strand.
CCTGCGCGAGGACGTCGTCGAGCGTGGCGGCGAGGATGCCGACCGGGGTGACCGGGCGGGGCGCGCCCGGCGCGGTCACCGCGGTCGTCGCGGTCGTCGCGGTCGTCGCGGTCGTCGCGGCCCCGGGCGACGGCGACGGCGTCGGCGCCGTCGCGCCGGGGGCGCTCACGAGACCGCCACCTCTTCCGGCACCACGAACATGTCCTCGCCCTGGCCGCCGCGCGGGTAGCCGGCGGCCAGCTCGTGGTGGGAGTCGAGGGTGGCCGCGAGCTCGTCGTCGGTGAGGTCGTTGACGAAGAAGCACGTCCCGATCGGGCGCGGCACGGCCGCGCGCAGCTGCCCGTTGCGGGTCTGCACGATCGAGTCCGTGGCCTTCGCGAGCAGCTCCGGCGTCAGGTACGGGCTGTCGAGCGTGAGCCCGATCCGGCTCATCAGCCAGAAGATCCGGTCGCGCTCGCCGGCCGAGATGTAACCGCGCCGCTCGGCCAGCGTCGTCGAGAACGCCATGTCGACCGCGATCGCGTGCCCGTGGAAGTACGGCTGCTCCGGGGTGAGCTCGAGCGTCGGGCTCCAGGTATGACCGAACGCGATGACGCGGTCGAGGTCGAGCTCCTGCAGGTTCGGGACCTCGAGCTCGAGCATCGTGCGGATCGCGTCGTAGGTCAGCTGGTGGGCGATCTCGCGCAGCTCCTCCGACCCGTCGAGGTGTCCGAACCGCGTGGTCAGCAGGTCCTCGCCGTACTTCTCCAGCGTCTCGAAGATGCCGCTGTTGCCGACCGTCGCGATCTTGACGAGCTCGGCCATCCCGTTGCGGACCTGGTCGACCGGCAGCGTCCGCAGGAACGAGAAGTCGAGGATGACCTGCTGCGAGGCGTGGAAGGCGCCGAGCCGGTTCTTGTTCCTGCCGTGGTTCACCGCGACCTTGATCGCGACGCTGGCGTCGATGAGCCCGATCAGCGTCGTCGGGATCCGGACGTAGTTCGTGGCGCGCCGGAACATCGAGCACGCGGTCCCGGTGACGTCGGTGATGAGGCCGCCGCCGACGACGAGCACCGGCTCGGTGCGCACCAGGCCGAAGTCACCGAAGGCGTCGACGATGCGCTCCACGGTCCGCAGCGTCTTGTCCGGCTCGCGGATGACCAGCGGGAACACCGTCAGGGCGATGCCGTGGTGGTCGAAGTAGGCCTGCATCGCGTCGCCGTAGAGCTCGTGCACGGCGCGGTCGGTCACCATCAGGCAGCGGCCGTAGGGCCGGTAGACCTCGGCGAGCTCGGGGTTCTCCGGGGCGAACACGCCGTCGACGTAGCGCAGCGAGTAGTCGATCTTCTCGTAGGCCTCGATGTGGAAGGCGGTGTCCGTCGCGGTCAGCGTCGGCTCGGGGGCGGCGGCCATGGGTCTCTCCG
>NZ_JBVPVA010000872.1:0-3357 GCF_055612215.1 Actinomycetospora sp.
CGACTCCTGGCCGCCGTGCAGCGTCGAGGACGAGGTGAACCCGCTGTAGACCTTGTCGGCGAGCAGGCCCTGCGCCCACTGCGGGCCGAGCTGGTCGATGAACTGCTTGAGCTGCGCGGCCACGTTGCCGTAGCGCGTCGGCGACCCGAAGATCACCGCGTCGGCCCAGAGGACGTCGTCCGCAGTCGCCTCGGGGACGCTCGCCGACTCCTCGCGGTGGGCCTTCCACTTCTCGTTGGAGTCCACGGCCTGCTGCGGCGCCAGCTCGGCGACATGGCGCAGGCGCACCTCGGCCCCGGCCTTTTCGGCCCCGGCCGCGTACTCCTGGGCGAGCTGGTGGATCGTGCCGGTCTGGCTGTAGTAGATGACGGCGACCTTCGTGGTCATGCGGGGGGAACACCCTTCGTCGACGAAAGAAGTTGCTTCTTCAACCGGTTACCCAGGGATCGGGTCCGGACACATGCGGCCGCGGCGCGCGCCCCGAGCGGGCGTCCCTACGCTGGCGACCATGACCGGGTCCCCACCGTTCGAGCCGCAGCGTCCCGATCCGCTGCGCTCCGACGACCTGACGACGCCGCGGCCGACCACCATCGACAAGCGGCGCGCCGAGCACCGGGACCCCGCGCGGCTCTCGTCGACCACCGACCAACGGCTGCTCGACTCGCGCGGCCCCGCCGAGTGGGTCCACTCCGACGCGTGGCGCCTGCAGCGGATCCACGCCGAGTTCGTCGAGGGCTTCAGCGTCCTCGCCGAGATCCCGCGCGCCGTCACCGTCTTCGGCTCCGCCCGCACCAGGCCCGACCACCCCGACTACGCGACCGGCATGGCCCTCGGCGGTGCGCTCGCCCGCGCCGGCTACGCGGTGATCACCGGCGGCGGGCCCGGGATCATGGAGGCCGCCAACCGCGGCTGCTCCGAGGCCGGTGGGCTGTCGGTCGGGCTCGGGATCGAGCTGCCGTTCGAGCAGGGCCTCAACCCGTGGGTCGACCTCGGCGTCGGCTTCCGCTACTTCTTCGCCCGTAAGACGATGTTCGTGAAGTACGCCCAGGCGTTCGTGTGCCTGCCCGGCGGCTTCGGCACCCTCGACGAGCTCTTCGAGGCGCTGGTCCTCGTCCAGACCGGCAAGGTCACCCGCTTCCCGGTCGTCCTGCTCGGGTCGGACTACTGGGGCGGGCTCGTCGACTGGCTGCGCACCAGCGCGCTCTCCCACGGGGTCATCAGCCCGCCCGACGTGGAGCTCATCACCGTCACCGACGACGTCGACGACGTCGTCGCGATCGTCGAGAAGGGCTTCGCCGAGCTCGTCGCGGACCCGGACCCGGGCCCGGAGCGGTGAGCCTCGCGGTCTGCGTGTTCTGCGCGTCCGGGCCGGTCGGCGACACCCACCTGGCGCTCGCCCGCGACGTGGGCGCCGGGATCGCGGCCCGCGGCTGGACGCTGGTCTCCGGCGGGGGCCGCGTCGGGATGATGGGGGAGGTCGCGCGCGCCGCACGGGCCGGGGGAGCGCACACCGTCGGGGTCATCCCGACCGGGCTCGTCGACCGCGAGGTCGCCGACGACGCGTCCGACGAGCTCGTCGTCGTCGACGGGATGCGCGAGCGCAAGGCCGCGATGGACGAGCGCTCGGAGGCCGTCGTCGCCCTGCCCGGCGGCCTCGGCACCCTCGAGGAGCTCTTCGAGACCTGGACCGCCCGCTACCTCGGGATGCACGCCAAACCGGTGGTCCTGTGCGACCCCACCGGTCACTACGACAGCCTGCTGCGCTGGGTGGAGGGCCTGACGGGGACCGGCTTCGTCTCGGCGGGCTCGCTGGACGCCCTGGTCCGCACGACGACCGCCGACGCGGCACTGGACGCGGTGGCGGCGGCCGTGCCGCAGCCGTCGTGACCGCCGCACGCCACGAGCCCTGGTTCTCCGCGCGGACCTGGGCGGAGCCGTCGTGGACGGCCGCGGAGCTGGCGGCGGCGAAGGCCGGGCGCACCGTCTCGGTGGTCCTGCCCGCGCTCGACGAGCAGGAGACCGTCGGCGGGGTGGTCGGGGCGGTGACGCCGCTGGTGGGCACGCTGGTCGACGAGGTCGTCGTCGTGGACTCCGGCTCCACCGACGCCACCGTCGCGCGCGCCGCGGCCGCCGGGGCCCGCGTGGTGTCCCGCGAGGAGGCGCTGCCCGGCGTGGCGGTGCGCCCGGGCAAGGGCGAGGTGCTGTGGCGGGCGCTCGCCGCGACCGCCGGGGACGTCGTGGTCTACCTCGACTCCGACCTCGTCGACGTCGACGCCCGCTTCGTCACCTCGCTGCTCGGCCCGTTGCTCACCGCGCCCGGGGTCGAGCTGGTCAAGGGCTTCTACCACCGCCCGCTGCGGTTGTCGGAGGACGACGTCATCGCCACCGGCGGCGGGCGGGTCACCGAGCTCGTCGCCCGGCCGGCCCTGGCCGCGCTGCGCCCCGAGCTCGCCGGGATCGTCCAGCCGCTCGGCGGGGAGTACGCCGCGACGCGGGCGCTGCTGGAGTCGCTGCCCTTCGCCGGCGGGTACGGCGTCGAGCTCGGGCTGCTGCTCGACACCCACCGGACCCGGGGGCTGGACGCCATCGGGCAGGTCGACCTCGGGGTCCGCAAGCACCGCCACCGCAGCCTGCGCGCCCTGGGCGTGACGGCGGCGGAGGTCCTCGACGTCGCGCTGCGCCGGTGCGCGGTCCTCGACGGGGGCCCGCGGCCGCTGACCCAGTTCGTGCCGGTCGGCGGGCAGTGGCTCCCCGAGACCCACGACGTGGCGACCGGCGACCGGCCCCCGATGCGCGAGCTGCTGGCGTCCTCGGGTGAACGGCGTCGTCCTGACGTCTGACGTCAGCAATGCGCCGTTGCTGCGGCGCGGTCTGGGCGCCCCCCTCGGGTGAACGGCGCCGTCCTGACGTCTGACGTCAGCAATGTGCCGTTGCTGCGGCGGGGCGGGTGGGCGCCCCGCGACCCACGGCGGGCGCCTGACGGCCGCCGTCGGGGGCCCGTGCCACCATCGCCCCATGGGCAGCGCGCTGGTCTACGTCCTCGTCGTCGGGGTCGTCGCGGCCGTCATCTACGTCGCGACGGCGCTGCTGGCCGGTCGGGGCGAGGAGCTCGAGCCCATGCCGCCCGGCGCCACGCCGACCCGGCTGCCCGCGCGGGACCTCACCGGCGTCGACGTCCGCGGGCTGCGGTTCCAGCAGGCCTTCCGCGGATACCGCATGAGCGAGGTGGACTGGGCGCTCGACCGGCTGGCCGCCGAGGTCGACGCGCTGCGGGCCCGCCTCGCCGTCCACGAGGGCCACCAGGCCCCGGCCCCCGCCGACCAGGAGGAGCCCGAGCCGCGCACCGACGTGGTGCTC
>NZ_JBVPVA010000330.1:0-4624 GCF_055612215.1 Actinomycetospora sp.
CCGCGGCGCTGCGCGACGCTGGAGGTGCCGAGCAGGCCCGCGGCCAGCACGGCCGTCCCGGCGGCCTCGAGCGTGCCGCTCACGAGCGCCCGGTCGAGGCGGAGAGGGGCGACCGGAGTGTCGGGCTGAGCGCGGAGGCGAGGATCCCGTGGACGACGGCCGCGGGGTCCGCGCCGTCCCGCCACAGGTCGCCCGACGCTCGCGGCCCGCCGGCCACGACCTCGTCGACGGCGGCGGCGAGCCCGTGCACGTCCCGGGGCCACGGGGCGACGCCCGCCCGGTCGAGCACGTCGGCGTTGGCCAGCCCGTGGCCGGGGATGGGGAGATAGGTGATCGCGGGGAGACCCACCGCGAGCGCCTCGGTGAGCGAGAGGCCCCCGGCGTTGTGGACGAGCACGTCGCACGCGCCCATCAGGGCGGGCACGTCGTCGCGCCAGCCGAGCGCCACGACCCGGGGCAGCCGCGCCAGCCGTCGACGGAGCCGGTCGTTGCGCCCGCAGAGCACGACCACGCGGAGGTCCGGGTGCTCGATCAGGTCCTGCACGCTGCGGCGGACCGAGCCCATGCCGAGCGACCCGGCGCTGATCAGCGCCACCGGGGCGGCCGGGGGCAGCCCCAGCTCCTCGCGCACTGCCACACGCGTCCGACGTCGGGCGGCCGGAGCGGCCAGCGGTCCGGTCGCCCGGGCGCGCACTCCGTAGCGGGCCGCGTCGGCGGCGGTCGCCCGGGTGACGGTGAGGTGGTGGTCGACCGCGGGGTGGCACCACGTCGCGTGGGCGGCCGGGTCGGTGAGGTAGGTGACGGCGGGCACGGTGAGCCGGCCCTGCTCGCGCAGCGCGCCGAGGGTCTGGCCGCCGAGTGGGTAGGTGGTGACCACGACGTCCGCGTCGGCCGCCCAGGCCTCGACGGTGGCCTCCGCGCTCTGGCAGACCCAGTCGGCGACGCGGCGCAGGGCGCCGTGGTGCTCGAGCCCGTGGAACAGGCGGTCGAACAGGGCCGGGGCGTACTGCACGGTGGGCGCGTAGAGGTCGCGCAGCACGCGGCGGGCGTAGCCGGGGAGGGCGTCGAGGTAGTCGTGGACCTCGACCGTGACGCCGCGACGGTCCAGGCGGCGGGCGAGTTCGCGGGCTGCGCCCTCGTGGCCCTGCCCCACGGTGGCGCTGATGATCACCACACGGCCCCGGATCGCGATCTGCTCCAGCGGCAACGTCGTCGCGGGGCCGGTTCCTGCGACCACCAGGGGGACGAGTCGCCGGCCCGCAGGGCGTGAGCCGACGGACGCTACCGGTGCGGACATGATCGATGACCTCCACGGGCCTGTCTCGAGGACCGGCCGGGCTCCCCGGCCAGTGATCACGATGCGCGCCAGGGGTGAACCGATGACGTGGTGCAGGTCAGAGCTGGGTAAGACCTGTGTGCGTCATGTCGTCCGTCGTAGGACCGGGCGGGCCACCGACGTCGATGTCGGGGCAGCAAGGCCGCCCGGACCGTCGATCGCCCGGAAGAACGAACGACGCTCTGAGCGACGTCGTCACCGGACCCCGCTCATGGTGGTCCCCCGAACGCGCACCTGTCCGCCCGACACGGAGAGCGCGGCCGACAGCTATTGGATTTCGGCCGGCGGACACCCGGTTCGCGGCTGGCGGAAGGTAGTTGACGACGTGGCACGTGTGCGCACCCGCCGGGGAGATGTGTGAGGTGCTCGCTACGCACCCGTAGCACTAGAGAATTGCCGATGCGCAGTCAGCAGTGACCGCCCCGGCTCACGTGTCGTCGCAAGCGATCCTCCTCACCCGGATGAGTTAGAGGAGCGACTCAACTCCGTTGTCCGTCCAGAGGGGAGTCTCGTCCGAATCCGACGGGGAGATGATGGAATCCTCGGAGAGCTGGCGCTGACCGATTGTTTGTGGTCGGCAGCGCGCAGCTAGCCGGTGCGACCGAAGAACGGTGCACCGTTACTGCGCCCGCCGAGCTAGGGGAGACCGACTCCAGATTCGGTGAGCGGGTCGCGGACGGCGAAGCTGGTGCGAGTGGGCAGCAGCCGGGTTGACGCCGCGACCGGCGTTACCCCGGTCGATCGCCTGGTCGACGAGCAGCGCATCATCTGAATTGCTGTTGGACGACATGAATGCGCACGCTGAGCGAGGAACCGCCTGGTCGACGACGACCAGGAATCCGGTCGGGTCGGCGAGCGGGTGTCGTCGGTCATCGGCCACGAGCTCGGGTCGGAATCGACTATCGGCGCCGCCGACGAGGGGGACGCGCGCCAGGCCCCTCCTGCAGCAGGGGCGACCGAGAGAGAAGCACGGTACCCGCGACGATAGCCAGGACTCCCAGGAGGGCAAGCCACAACCACCACCCTCCACGCACTCGTTCATCGAACACCGCCACGCCGAACACCACCGCGAACAGGGGGTTCGCCAGCGTCAGGGCGGGCTGGGAGGCCACCAGTTGCCCTGCCTGCAGGGTCCTCTGGAGGAGGAAGAAGAACAACGGTCCAAGCACGACGAGCACGTAGGTCTGCCAGCTCCCCAACAGCGCTGACGGGCCGGTCGAAGCAATAGACGAGCCGACGGCACTGATCAGAGCCGCTGTGAGTCCGAAGCCGATGCCAGTCGCCAGCCCATAGAAGACGGCGCGCCGATCGCCCCTGCTCCGCCGCGCGACGTGGACGAGGCCCGCCGCCAGAGCCAGCCCGACCGCGAGCCCGACGAACCAACCCGACGCCGAGGCCTGGGCTGTGCCCCCCGATGGCAACAGCGCCGTCAGCAAAACCGCCAACCCGACTGTTATGCCCGCGATCGGGAGCCACTCTTGAGTCGTCAGGGGCGACCCGAACGCCCAGCCGGCGAGCACGAGCGTGATCGGCAATTCGAGAATGAGGATCGGCTGAACGAGGGAGATCGGACCGATCGACAGGGCAACTGCCTGAACCAGCACGGCCCCCACCATGCAGGCCAGCCCACCGACCCACACGGGGTTGTGCGCCAAGGTCCGCAGAAGCCCGAAAGCCATGTCGACGCCCGCACCCTCGGACGCCGCCTTCCGTTGCAGCACCGACGCGGCGCCGTTGCCCACCGCTGCGACCGCGGCCAGTACAAGACTCAGCGCTTCCAGCACTTGCAGCCGTCCGTTCTGAGCCGATCAAGGTAGCCCACGCTAGGCCGTCCCAGGTCCCAGTGCCGTGTCGTGGGGCACTGGGAAGACCACGATCCCCAGCTGCTGGTCGGCCGCTCCCAAGGCGCCCCGCACGCGGCAGGTCCGACCACACCCCGGTGATCAAGCCTAGCCGTTGTGGCCCGCGGTCGAGGGCGGGTTCACCCTCGACGACGTCACCGTCGACGCCGCCGGCGCCTCGGTGACCTGTCCGACCGGGATCACCTCAATCAACGACAAGGGCGAAGCCAACTACGGCGCCGCCTGCCGCGACCGCCCGCTGCGCGGCATATGGGAGGCGGTGGTTAGTCAGGCGACGAGCACGAGCCAGATCGCGATGTGCTGGCAGGTCATGGCGATGATCGTTGCCGCGTGGAAGAACTCGTGAAAGCCGAAGATCTCCGGCCAGCCGTGCGGGCGGCGGGTGGCGTAGCCGCAGCCGCCTGCGGTGAAGAAGACACCCCCGGCGATGAGCAGCGCGACCGCGACGGTGCCGCCGTGGATGAGCACGTCGGGAAGCAGGAGTACCGCTACCCAGCCCAGGACGAAGCACAGCGCAACGGCCACCCAGCGCGGGGCCCGCCGCCACAGCAAGGTGACCGCGACGCCGGCCCCGGCGCCGCCCCAGACCAGCGCGAGCAGCGATAGCGCAGGCCCGCGAGGCATGGCCAGAGCGATCAAGGGGGTGTACGTGCCGGCGATGAACACAAAGATCATCGCCTGGTCGATCAGGCCCAAGCGGTTCCTGGTCAGGTCGCTGGCCCACCAACCCCGATGGTAGAGCGAACTGGCCGCCAGTAAGGCGAGCAGGGTGAGCACATAGGTCGCGGTCGCGGCGGCGGCAGCCCTGGACACGGTGGCAGCGGCGACTGCGATCAACGAGGTCCCGGGGGCGAGCGAGGCGAGCAGGGCCGAGAGGTGGATGAATCCACGCCATCGGGGTTTACCGGTGTGGGCGGCGGGCGCGGTCGGCTCCGGCCCGATGACGACTCGAGCGGCGCCAACGCCGGGGGAGACGTCGGGCCCGGCGGTCATCGAGTGCTCAGCAGCGCCAGCACAGCGGCGGCCGCGTCCGCTGGGGAGGCGGTCCTCATGGCCCGCGCACCGAGTCGCTGCCGGTCGGCGTCCATCGAGGAACGCAGATCATCGACGGAGTGGTCCATCCTTTCCAGCCTCGTGCGGGCTCGCCCACCCCCGTGGTGAGCAGTTCCGTCATCAGGAACAGCAACGTCGCCTGGCGTCGAGATGTGTGACCCCGATGCGGCTGAGGGCCGGCTGGACCGCTCAACGGGGGCGGTCACGAGAACCCGCCGGTGACGGCGGCGCCCCCGGCGCCGGCCGCCCCCGGGGTGGCGGCGGCGGGGGCTGGTGGGACAGCGTTGCTCTGCGGGGCCGCCCCACCGTTGCCGGGGCCGTTGCCCGGGCCGCTGTCGCCTCGGTGATGCTGCTGTCCGATGCTCGGGCCGAC
>NZ_JBVPVA010000771.1:0-2461 GCF_055612215.1 Actinomycetospora sp.
AGGTCTCGAAGTGGATCGACCGGCTCGGGCCGGTCTGGGTGGAGGGCCAGCTCACCCAGGTCAGCGCCCGGCCTGGAACGGGCACGGCGTTCCTCGTGCTGCGCGATCCGGCGGCGGACGTGTCGCTGTCGCTGACCGCCCCCGCCCAGATCGTCCGGGACGCGACCCCGCCGCTCGCCGAGGGCCAGCGGGTCGTCGTCCACGGCAAGTTCTCGTTCTACTTCGGGCGCGGGACGCTCTCGCTGCGCGTCGACGAGGTCCGCGCGGTCGGGGTCGGCGAGCTGCTCGCGCGCATCGAGCGGCTGCGGGCGCTCCTCGCGGCCGAGGGCCTGTTCGACCCCGCCCGCAAGCGCCGCCTCCCGCGCCTGCCCGGCTGTGTCGGCCTCATCACCGGTCGGGCGAGCGCGGCGGAGCACGACGTCGTCAGCGTCGCGACCGGCCGCTGGCCCGGGGTGTGCTTCCGCGTCCTCAACACCGCGACCCAGGGCGTGCAGGCGGTCCCGCAGATCCTCGACGCGCTCGAGACGCTCGACCGGGACCCCGCCGTCGACGTCATCGTGCTGGCGCGCGGCGGCGGCAGCGTCGAGGACCTGCTGCCGTTCTCCGACGAGGCGCTCTGCCGCGGCGTGGCGAGCTGCCGGACCCCCGTCGTCACGGCGATCGGGCACGAGCCGGACACCCCGCTCGTCGACCACGTCGCGGACCTGCGCGCGGCGACGCCGACCGACGCCGCGAAGTGCGTCGTGCCCGACCTCGCCGAGGAGACCGCCCACCTCGAGCACCTGCGGACACGGGCCCGGCGGGCGCTGCACGCCTGGGTCGAGCGCGAGGAGGCGACGATCGCGCGGCTGCGCTCCCGGCCGGTGCTGGCCGACCCGCTGCGGACGGTGGCCACGCGCGCCGAGGAGGTCGTCGGGTTCGTCGGCCGCGGGCGCCGGGTCGTGGAGGGCGGTCTGCGCGAGCGCGACGCCGACGTGCGCCACCTGCGCGCCTCCCTCACCGCGCTGGGGCCGGCGGCGACCCTGGCCCGCGGGTACGCGATCGTGCAGTCCGGCGGCGAGGTGGCGGCGCCGGTGCTGCGCTCGGTCGACGACGTCGGGCCGGGTGACGTCCTGCGCGTGCGACTGGCGGACGGCGCCGTGCTCGCCCGGGTGGAGGAGCCATGACCGAGGGTACGGACGACGAGCCCGGCTACGAGCAGGCCCGCGAGGAGCTGGCGGCCGTCGTCGCGAAGCTCGAGGCCGGTGGGCTCTCCCTGGAGGACTCCTTGGCGCTGTGGGAGCGCGGCGAATCGCTCGCCCGCACCTGCGAGCGCCACCTCGCCGGCGCCCGCGAACGGGTGGAGACGGTCCTGCGCGAGGCCGAGTCGCGCGAGTAGCCGCACCCCCGCGCCCGCCGTCGGTCACACTGTGCGGTCATGAGCACCGCCCGGGGCAGTGCGGAGGGCGCCGAGGACGGGTGGGCGCGGACGATCCGCGACGCGCACGACGGCTACCACGCCGAGACGCGCACCCACCGCGACCCCGACGTGCTGGTCGACGACGTCGTCTCCTGGCGGATGCTCTCGCCCCACCTCATCCGCGCGCTGCTCTTCCTCGTCGCACCGACGGTGCTGCTGCTGATCTGGCTGCTGCTCGACTACCTCGCGAGCACGTCGAGCCCGTCGATCACCGGTCGGCTGATCATGAACGTGCTCGCCGCGCTCACCGTGGTGCTCTACCTGGCGGGGCTCGCGTCGTTCTTCGCGCCCGCGAAGGAGCCGATCGCCGAGTACTCCCGGCTCCTCGAGGGCCGGGCGGGGGCGGCCCGCGGCGCCTACCAGTGGGTCAGCCGGGCCGCGGCGGCCCGCCGGACCCCGGCCGAGGTCGAGCCGAGCACCGTCGCGGGGGTGCCGGTGCTGGTGTTCCGCCAGCGCAGCGAGCGCGCGATGCTGCTGGTGCAGCCCTACGGCGCGGACCTCTACGTCGGCTGGACGATGTGGCGCTCACGCTCGACGGCCACGCTGCTCGCCCATTTCCTGCGCGACACCTTCGGCCGGTTCGCCCCGCTGCCGGTCTTCTCGGCCGAGCTGCGGGCCGCCTCGACGCGGGCGATGCGCGAGAGCGTGCACTCGCTGGCCCGCGAGGGGGTCGCGGCCGCGGCGCACCTCGACGAGGCCCGCGCGCGGCAGGAGGCCGCCGCCCCGGCTGCGACCCGGCACGACGAGGCGCGGTACGACGAGGGCCGGTACGACGAGGCGCGGTACGACGGGGGCCGGGACGACGAGGGCCGGCACGACGAGGTCGGCGACCGCCCCGGACCGGCCGTCGGCGGCCGCTCCCCCGGCTCCGGTGCCCTCCCCCGCGCCACCCCTGCGGCCGACCCGACGGCGGACTGGACCACCGACGACCGGGAACGCGAGCGCGTCGCCCGCACTTGGGGCTGGGGCCCGCCCCCCCCCGACAGACCCCGCGGAGCGGCC
>NZ_JBVPVA010000968.1:0-6490 GCF_055612215.1 Actinomycetospora sp.
GTCCTCGACGTCCGAGTCCTCGACGTCGCCGGAATCCTCGACGTCCTCGACCTCGTCGAGGTCCTCGTCCTCGAACGGCTCGTCGGCGTCCTCGGCGTCCTCCGCGTCGAGGTCGTCCTCGGCGACGGGCTCGCCCACCTCGTCGTCGTCGAACTCCTCGTCCTCGTCGAGGTCCTCCTCGAGCTCGTCGTCGCCGGGCTCCGCGTCGGCGTCGGCGTCCGCCTCCTGGTCGCCGTACACGTCCCCGACGTCGCCGTCCTCGGCCGCCTGCTCCTCCTCGAGGGCCTCCTCGTGGGTGCGGACGACCTCGCTGTCGCGGATCTCGCCGCGCCACCCCACGACCTCGTCGCGGTTGACCAGCGAGTCCATCATCACGTGACGGCAGAAGTGCTTGAACTCGAGGCGGGCGCGGCGCCCGACGGCGCGCCAGATGTTGCCGGTCTTCTCGAAGAAGCCCTGCGGGTAGTACTCCATGATCAGGATGATGCGCGTCAGGTTCGGGGCGAGCTCACTGAACGTGACGATGCCGCTCGCGTGACCCTTGGCGCCCGACGACGTCCAGAGGATGTGGGAATCCGGGATCTGCTCGACGATCGTGGTCTCCCACGTCCGGTGCGACCAGAACACCTGGGCTTTCCACGTCACTTTTTCGTCGGATGTCTGGTCGACGTTCTCGACCTTCTTCATGAAGCTCGGGAAATCGGCGAACTGCGTCCACTGGTCGTAGGCCAGTCGCAACGGAACGCCCACGTCCTGGGCCTCGAAGATGTTCAGGAACTTGAATTTCCCGCGGGCACTCTTGTTCCCGCCGCCGCCGCCGCTCCCGCCGCCCTCACCTTCCTCGTCGTCGTCGCCGCCGCCCATGCCCGGCACGATCGAGCCGAGTGCACCGCTGACCTTGTCCTTGATCGTGGAGGCGCCGGAGGACAGGGCGCCGCCCAGCGCGCCACCGCCGCCTCCTCCGCCGAAGGCGCTCGAGAGCCCCTGGCCGCCGTTCTCCGCCACGTCGCCGAGGCGATCGGTGAGCCCGTCGACCTGTTCGAGCGCGGCGCTCACCGCCCGGTCCACCAGCGCCTTGATGAGGTCCTGGCCGGCCGACTTGAGTTTGTCGACCGGGAGGGCCTCGAAGGCGGACTCCATCGTGCTCGTCATGCTCCGTCACCGGTCTTCCTGCTGGAGCCGGTGCGCCGCGACGACGTGCCCGAGGAGCCCGAGCCCCCCGAGGTCGAGCGGGACCGCGTGGACGAGCCGGTGCCCGAGCTCGACGTGCGGCTCCGGCCGCCCGACGACGACGAGGTCCCCGAGCGCGTCCCGGAGCGCTTCGCCGTCGACCGCGTGCTCCCGCTCGCGCTCGTCCCATTCGTCCCGGCGTTCTTGGCTCCCGAGCCCGAGCTGCCCGAGCTGCCCGAGCCACCGGCGCTGCCCGAGCCCGCCGAGCTGCTCTGGGTGCGACGGGCGCGGCGCGGCCGCTCCTGGTCGGTCGGTGCCGACTCCCGGGACGCGCTCGACCTGCGGCCGGACCCGTTCCCGGCACGACGTCCGGTGCTCGCGGACTCGGCCGGCTCCGGCTCCGACGCCTCGGGGGCGTCGTCCTGCTCCACGTCGTCCGGCTCGGCGTCGTCCCGGTCCTCGTCGTCGAGCAGGGCCGCGTCCTCGCCGAGGTGCTCCTCGAGGTCGTCGTCGCCCTCGTCCTGGCGGTCCTCCGGCTCAGGCTCCGGCTCCGGCTGGCGGGAGCGCCGACCGCGGCCCCGCAGTCCGCGCGTGGCCCCGCCGACCGTGTCCTTGGCTCCGCGCGTCGCCCCGCCGACGGTGTCCTTGGCGGCACCCGCGGTCACCGACGCGGCGTCACCCGCTGCGCCCCCGGCCTGCGCCACGGTGTCGCCCGCGGCGCCGGCGGCCTCGCCGGCCGCCTTCGTGGCGCCGGCGGCGGGCTTGCCGAGGTTCTCGACGCGGTCGACGAGGGAGTCGGTCAGTGCCTCCATGCGCGAGCTGGCGACGGCGAGGGCCGCGTCCTTGCCCGCCTCGAGCAGGCGGCCGCGCACCGCGGAGTCGAGTCGCTGGAGCTCCGGGGAGGCGCTGATGAGCTTGCTGGCCTGGCCGAGCAACGCCGCGGGGTCAGTGGAGATCTTCTTCCCGGCGAGCGCGCCTCCCAGCATGATCGCCAGCTTCATCCTCTTCGTGCGACCCAGCAGATAACCGCCCACGACGGCGAGAGCCAGCTTGCCAGCACCCATGAGGCCGTGCCCCGCTTCCCTGACGAACGATCGCCGGCCCGGCGACCTTGGGGTGACACGGACCACTTCCGTGTGTGTAACTCGACTTTCCCTGCAGGTAATCACACGCAAACAGAGGCCCGTAACTTTTCCGGAACGATCTCGGGCGGCCGCCGCGGAGATGATCTTCGTCGGCAGGGCCCGTCACCTGCGGGATGATCACATGAGGCGGTGCGGCTCGCCCGGATGATTCGCCGAAATTGTTCCGGGCGCCCCTGGCGGACCGTCCGGAAAGTGGAGTGCCGAGTAATCCGGACGCCGAACTCTGATTGGTCCGTGTGGGTGTACCGTCCGCGTGCGGACGTCTCCGCGAGCAACACCGCGCCACTCCGCACACGTTCAAGGGCACGCCGGGCGGCCCGGCCGGGGGCCGGACCTGCCTGACGTGCCCTTCGGTGATCCATGGCGTCCGGGGGCGACCCGGCGCCGATCAGCCCGGGAGGGTCTCCCCCCCGATCGGGGCGAGCACCTCGCCGCTGTAGTACGAGGAGAGCCGGTCCGAGGCGAAGAAGACGAACGACGGGGCGATCTCGTCCGGATGGGCGACCCGGCCGATCGGGGCCTGCGCGCCGAAGGAGTCGACCTTGTCCTCGGGCATCGTCGCCGGGATGAGCGGCGTCCAGACCGGCCCCGGGGCCACGCAGTTCACGCGGATGCCGCGCGGGAGCAGGATCTGGGACAGCGAGTACGTCAGCGTGTGCACGCCGCCCTTGGCCGCGGAGTAGTCGACGAGCGACTTGTTGCCGCGCAGCCCGTTGACCGAGCCGGTGTTGATGATCGACGAACCCTCGCCGAGGTGGCGCAGCGCCTGCTTGGTGATCCAGAACATCGCGTGCAGGTTGACCGTGAGGGTCCGCTCCCACTGCTCGTCGGAGAGGTCCTCGAGGTCGGTGACCGGCTCCTGGGTGGCGGCGTTGTTGACCAGGAGGTCGAGCCCGCCGAGCTCCTCGGCAGCCTGGTCGACCATGCGCTTGCAGTGGTCGCGGTCGGCGATGTCGCCGGGCAGGAGCACGCAGCGGCGGCCGCGCTGCTCCACGAGCTTGCGGGTGTGGGCCGCGTCGTCGTCCTCGTCGAGGTAGCTCAGCGCGACGTCCGCGCCCTCCTCGGCGAAGGCGACCGCGACGGCACGACCGATCCCGGAGTCGCCCCCGGTGATCAGGGCCCGGCGGCCGACGAGCAGGTCTCGCCCGACGTAGTCGGCCATCTCGTCGAGTGGCTCGGGGTCCATCTTCCCGGTGCTGCCGGGGTAGGTCTGGGACTGTGCGGGGGGCTGCTCGGTCATGTCTCGCTCCGGGGTGGTGCGGGGACCGTCGGGGGCTCGGGCCACCCGCGGCGTCGAGCGGTCCGGCACGGCGGCTACCCGCGACGGCGGCGCGCGGACACGTCCGTCCCGGCCGGGCTCACGACGAGAGGTGCAGCGTCACCCCGAGCGCCCGGTGGTCGGAGACGGGCAGGTGGTGGACCTCGCCGTCGCTCGCGCGGACGCCGCGCCCGAGCAGGTGGTCGAGCTGCGTGCGGGGTTCCGGGGCCGGGAACGTGCGGCCCGCGGCGAGGCCCGTCAGCCCGCTGACCCACGCGGCCCGCCGCGGTCCGGTGTTGAGGTCGCCGGTCAGCACGAGCGGCCCGGGACCGACCTCGCGGCCGAGCGCGCGCACGAGGCGTCGCAGCTGCAGCAGGTTCCAGGCCGGGACGAAGGAGAGGTGGGTGGTGGCGATGGTGAGCGTGCCGGCGTCCGTCGCCACCTCGGCCGCGACCGCCACCCGGGGCTCGTCGTGCACGACGACCGGGCGCGGCGGGCGGCCCAGCACCAACGGGACCGGCCGGGCCAGGGGCGGGACGCGCACCACCCGCCACCGCGTCACGGGCAGCCGGGAGACGAGCGCGACCCCGTAAGCCGGCTCGCGGGGGCCCGGGTCGACGAGCGCCTCGAGCCGCTCGGGCGCGGCGGCGGGCAGCGTCGCCGTGGCGTCGGCGGCGGCCTCGCCGGGACCGCCGACCCGGCCCTCCTCGGGCGCCGCGGACCACGCCCCGGGCGGCCCGACGAGCGCCGCGGCGAACCGGTGGTCCCGGGCCCCCATCGCCTCGGCCGCCACCGCGGTGAGGTCGGCGCCCTGCGACCGGGCCTGGCCGCGGTCGACCTCCTGGAGCGCCAGTACGTCCGCGTCCAGCGAGCGCACCGCCGCGGCGAACCGGTCGAGGTCGACCCGCCCGTCGTCGGGCGAACAGCCGTGCAGGACGTTCCAGGTCACGAGGCGCACGGCGTGAGGGTTCCCGGATTCGCAACCGGACCACGCCGGGTAGCGTCATTCGGGTGATCGAGAGCCGGGAAGGCCAGCGCGAGGCACTCAAGCGCGTCGCGGTCGCGTTGCGCCAGGGCGGGGTGAAGTTCGCCCTGGCCGGTGGGTACGCCGTGTGGGCGCACGGCGGCCCGGAGCCCGAGCACGACGTCGACGTCGTCGTCTGTCCCGACGACGCCGAGGCCGCGGCCGCCGCGCTGCGCGACGCCGACCTGCAGGTCGAGCAGCCGCCCGAGGACTGGCTGTTCAAGGTCTACTCCGACGGCGCGATGGTCGACGTGCTGCTGCAGATCAACGGCCGCGACGTCGACACCGCCATGATCTCGCGGGCCTACGACATCGAGGTCCTCTCGGTGGTGATGCCGGTCAGCGACATCACCGACGTGCTCGTCGGCAAGATGTGCGCGCTCAACGAGCAGCGCTGCGACCTCAACAAGGTGCTGCCCTCGGCCCGCGCGGTGCGCGAGCAGGTCGACTGGGAGCGGACGGCCCGGGAGGTCGCCGGCAACGACCTGGCCCTCGCCTGCCTCTACCTGTTGCGGCGCCTGGGCGTCGCGCCCGGCGGCCGCGAGGTCGACGAGGCCCTCCGCCTGCCGGGCTGACCCGGTGGGCGGTCGGGACCTCGTCGGGGCTCAGGGCTTGAGCACGACCTTGATCGCGCCGTCGGCCTTGCGCTGGAAGATGTCGTAGCCGTGCGCGGCCTCGTCCAGCGGCAGGCTGTGCGTCTCGAGGTCCATGACGCCGAGGGGGTCGGAGTCGTCCTGGACCAGCGGGAGCAGGTCCGGGATCCAGCGCTTCACGTGGGCCTGGCCCATGGCGAGACGGATCCCCTTGTCGAACATCGTCAGCATCGGCAGCGGGTCGGCCTGTCCGCCGTAGACCCCGGAGAGCGACACGACCCCGGCGCGGCGCACGGCGTCCACGCAGCCGATCAGGGCGGCGGTGCGGTCGACGCCGGCGACCGACATCAGCGGTGCCGAGATCGCGTCGGGGAGCTTGTTGACGAGCTTCTGCGCCACCTGCGGGATCGCCGAACCCCCGTGGGCCTCCATCCCGACCGCGTCGATCGCGGAGTCGGCGCCGCGCCCGTCGGTCAGGTCGCGCACCGCTCCGGTGACGTCCTTGACCTGATTGGAGTCGATCACCTCGATGCCGTGGCGGCGGGCCATCTCGAGCCGCTCCGGGACCGAGTCCACGGCGATGGCCCGGTATCCGAGGTGGCGGGCGATGCGCGCGGCCATCTGCCCGATCGGGCCGAGCCCGAACACCACGACGCTGCCGCCCTTCGGCACGTCGGCGAACGCGACGGCCTGCCACGCGGTGGGCAGGACGTCGGAGAGGTAGAGGAAGCGCTCGTCGGGCGGGCCGTCGGGGACCACGATCGGCCCGAACTGCGCCTGCGGCACACGCAGGTACTCGGCCTGCCCGCCCGGCACCTGGCCGTAGAGCTTCGTGTAGCCGAAGAGCGAGGCGCCCATGCCCTGGTCGCGGTTCTGGGTGGTCTCGCACTGCGCGTTGTACCCGCGCTCGCACATCCAGCAGTGCCCGCAGGAGATGTTGAACGGGACGACGACGCGGTCGCCGACCTTGAGGTCGCCGGTCTCGGACCCGACCTCCTCGACGATCCCCATCGGCTCGTGGCCGAGGATGTCGCCCTTGTCGAGGAACGGCCCGAGCACCTCGTAGAGGTGCAGGTCGGAGCCGCAGATCGCGGTGCTGGTGATGCGCACGATCGCGTCGGTCGGCGCCTGGATCCTCGGGTCCGGCACCTCCTGCACGCGTACGTCGCCCTGTCCCTGCCAGGTCAGTGCCTTCATGCGGTGTCTCCTCGCGTTCGGTCGTCGTGGAGCGGGTCGGTCAGGCGGAGGGGTCGACGACCACGAAGTCGTCGGGCATCGGACGACCGTCGAGGTGGAGCGC
>NZ_JBVPVA010000981.1:0-4622 GCF_055612215.1 Actinomycetospora sp.
TGGCTCCGGTGCCGCCCGCCGCCCCGGACGCCCAGGTGCTCCCCACCCGCAACACCGCCGCCCTCGCCCCGGAGGACGACTCCCACGGCCTGGGTGTCCCGATCCTGATCGCGCTGATCGCCGGCGCCGGGGTCGCGGCCTTCGTCGTGCGCATGCTGGTGATGCGCCGCCGCACCGAGCCGATGCACGCGGCGGCCGGGCACGAGGGCCCGTTCGCGGCCGACGCCATGGACCCGGCCGAGGAGACCTCGATCGTCGACCCGGCCGAGGCCCGCACCGTCGTCGGCTCCCGCGCCTAGCGCCGGTCGGCCGCCCGGGACCGCTCGCGGGAGGGTGACCCCGGGCCCGCGGGAACGCGCTCGGTGGACGACCGCGGCCGCCCCGCGGCTCCGCACCGGCACGACCCGCAGGCCGGGGAACCACATCGTGGGCCGCTCCCGGCGCTCCGCTCGAACTCGGGCCCGCGGAGCAGGCGCGGCCAGGGACGGGACCTCACGGTCGCCCCGCCGTGGTGTCCTCGCCTCGCGTGGCGGCGAGCAGCTTGGCGGTGTCGAGGAAGTGCCGGATCGCGGCGATCCTTCCCTGGTCGTCGAACGTCCAGAGGTGCAGCTGTTCGTCGCGGTACCGGCCGCCGCCCGGCATCGTGTATTCGAGCGCGACCCGGGCGACCGCGCGGTTGCCGTCGATGATGACGTCGCGGACGTCGAGCTGGTGGAAGGTGTTCGCCCCCATCGCCTCGAAGAACCCGCCGAGCTGGTCCTTGCCGTGGAAGGGCCGGTAGAAGGCGGGGCCGCCGGCGCGCTGGGCGAAGTTGTCCTCCCAGTCGGACTCCCAGCGGACGTCCTCGGCGATGAGGCCCAGCAGCGTGTCGATGTCGCCCGAGCCGAAGGCCCGGTAGACGGTCGCGACGGTGGTGGCGTTGTCGGTGGCGGTGGTCATCTGATCGCTCCTCGGGTCTCGCGCCCCCGGTCGGGGCGCCGTGGTGGCGACGGTCCCGCGGGCCGGTAGCGGGCCGGGTCACCGGGAAGTCACCGGTGCCTCGCGGGCCCGGCCCGTGGGACGCTCGTCGCGGCCACGGGCCGGCGGCGACCGGGGGGCGGCGCGTGGAGTTCCGGGTGCTCGGCCCGTTGGAGGCCGTGGACGACGAGGGTCGTCGCGCCGACCTGGGCGGGGTCCGCGAGCGCACGTTGCTCGCCGTCCTGCTGCTGACCCCGGACACCGTCGTGCCCGCGACACGGCTGGCCGGTGAGCTCTGGGGCGAACGGATGCCGGAGGGCTGGCCGCACGCGCTGCGAGTCCACGTGTCGCGGCTGCGCCGAGCGCTGCGCGTCGCGGGCGGCGAGGGGCTGCTCGCGACGCGGGCGCCGGGCTATCTGCTCGCGACTGCGCCTGAGGTCGTCGACGCGCGCCGCTTCGGCACGCTGGTCGCGCAGGGCCGTGCTGTGGTGGCGACCGACCCGCCGACGGCGAGCGCGATGCTGCGCACCGCGCTGGCGTTGTGGCGCGGGCCCCTGCTCGGCGACGCGCTGGACTCGCCGCTGATCCGCTCGGAGGCGGCTCGGCTCGAGGAGGACCGGCTCGGGGCACTCGAGGAGCGGATCGCCGCCGACCTCGCCTGCGGCCGGCACGCCGAGCTGCTCGGCGAGCTCGACGGGCTGGTCCGCGCGCACCCGGTGCGGGAGCGGCTGCGGGCCCAGCAGATCACCGCGCTCTACCGCGCCGGCCGGCAGGCGGACGCGCTGCACGCCTACGACGACCTGCGCCACCACCTCGGCGAGGAGCTGGGGATCGACCCGAGCGCCGCGCTGGTCCGCCTGCACGGCGCGGTGCTGCGCCAGGACCCGGCGCTCGAGCCCGACCCGGCGCCCGGGCCACGTGACCCGCGCGCCGCCGTCGTCGGCGACCGTGCCGCCGCCCCGGCGCTGCTCGCCGTGCGGGGCGGGGCGTTCGTCGGCCGGGGCGGGGAGCTCGCCCGGCTCGAGTCGGTGTGGGACGCGGCGGGGGCGCTCGGCGCCCGGCTGGTCCTGATCGCGGGCGAGCCCGGCGTCGCCAAGACGCGGCTCGCCGCCGAGCTCGCCGAGCGGGCCGCGCAGGACGGGCCGGTGCTCGCGGGGCGGTGCGACGAGGACCTCGGCGTCCCCTACCAGCCGTTCGTGGAGGCGCTGCGCGACCACGTCGCCCGCGGCACACCGACGACGCTGCGGACCGGGCTCGGCCGCTGGCCGGGGGAGCTGACCCGTCTGGTCCCCGAGATCGCCGAGGTCCTCGGCGACCTGGATCCGCCGCTGCGCGCCGACCCCGAGACCGAGCGCCACCGCCTGTTCGAGGCGGTCGCGTCGTGGCTGGCCGCCGCGGGTGCGGGGGGCAGGGTGCTCCTGCTGCTCGACGACCTGCACTGGGCCCCGCGCCCGACCCTGCAGCTGCTCCGCCACGTCACCCGCTCCCCGCTGACCGCGGCCCTGGTCGTCGTCGCGACCTATCGCGACACCGAGACCGGTCGCGGCCACCCGCTGACCGCCCTGCTCGCCGACCTGCGCCGCCAGCCCGGCGTCGAGCGGATGCACCTCGACGGGCTCGGGGAGGCCGCCGTCGCGGAACTGCTGCACGGCGCGGCACCGGACTCCCCGGTCGACGCGGCGCTGGCGCGCACGATCCACGCCGAGACCGAGGGCGTGCCGTTCTTCGTGCTCGAGGTGCTGCGCCACCTCGCCGAGACCGGCACCCTGCGCGGCCCGGGCGCCCGGCTGCACCTCGAGGAGGCGGGGCTGCCCGACGGGGTGCGCGAGGTGATGGGGCGTCGCCTCACGCGGCTGCACGCCGTCACGGTCGAGGTGCTGCGGGTCGCCGCGGTCGTCGGACCCGAGTTCGACCCGGCCGTGGTCCGTGCGGCCGGCGCCCACGACGAGGACGCCGTGCTCGACGCGCTGGAGGAGGCGTGCGCGGCGCGACTGCTCGTCGAGATCGGCGGGCCGGTGCCGCGCTACCGCTTCGCCCACGCCCTGGTCCGCGCGACGGTGCTCGACGAGCTGACCGCGGCCCGGCGGGCGGCCTGGCACCGGCGGATCGCCGTCGCGCTGGAGGAGGTCGGTCCGAGCGCGTCCGCGGAGCACCTGCCGGCGCTCGCGGGGCACTGGATGCGGGCCGGGGGCGGCGCGGCCGAGCGGGCGAAGGCCCGCGGCTACGCCGTGGCGGCGGGGGAGCGGGCCGCCGTCGCGCTCGCCCACGACGAGGCCGCCACCTGGCTGCGGCACGCGGTCGACCTGCTCGAGCCCGACGACGCCGCCGGGCGGGTCGGCCTGCTCATCGCCCTCGGCGAGGCGCAGCGCCGCGCCGGCGACGTCGCCCACCGTCAGACTCTGCTCGCCGCGGCCGGCCACGCCCGCACGCTCGGCGACGCCGAGGGCCTCGCGCGGGCCGCGATCGCGAACAGCCCGGGCAGCAAGCCCTCGGTCTTCGGGATCACCGACCGGGAGCGGGTCGCCGTCCTGGAGGCGGCCGTGGACGCCGTCGGGCCCGACGACTCGCCCACCCGCGCCCGCCTGCTCGCCGTCCTGGCCCTCGAGCTCTTCCACACCGGCGACCGGGCACGGCGTCTGGCGCTCTCCGACGCCTCGCTCGCCATCGCGCGCCGGCTCGACGAGCCCGGGGTGCTCGCCGACGTCCTCGTCGCCCGGCCGTTCGCGATCGGCGGCCCCGACACGCTGGCGACGCGGCTCGCCGAGACCGGGGAGCTCGTCGACCTCGCCCGCCGGCTGGGCGACCCGGTCGCCGTGCACCGCGCGTGGTGGACCCGGTTCCGGGTGGCGGTCGAGGTCGGCGACGTCGCCCTCGCCGACCGGTGCCTCGACGCGCAGCAGGAGCTGCTCGCCGAGGTCGGCCAGCCGACGCTGGAGTGGATGACCGGGCTGCAGCGGGTGGCCCGGGCCCTGCGCCGGGGCGATCCCGACGCCGAGGCGCTCCACGAGCGCGTCGCCGTCCTCGAGGCTGCCGTCGACGCCGTCGGGCCGGCCGACTCGCCGACCCGGGCCCGGCTGCTCGCCGTCCTGGCCCTCGAGCTCTTCCACACCGGGGACCGCGCGCGGCGCCTCGCGCTCTCCGACGCCTCGCTCGCCATCGCGCGCCGGCTCGACGAGCCCGGGGTCCTCGCCGACGTCCTCGTCGCCCGCCCCTTCGCGATCGGCGGGCCCGACACGCTCGCGACCCGGCTCGCCGAGACCGGGGAGCTCGTCGACCTCGCCCGCCGGGTCGGGGACCCGGTCGCCGTCCACCGCGCGTGGTGGACCCGGTTCCGCGTGGCGGTCGAGGTCGGCGACGTCGCCCTCGCCGACCGGTGCCTGGAGGCCCAGCAGGAGCTGCTGGCCGAGGTCGGCCAGCCGACCCTGGAGTGGATGACCGGCCTGCAGCGGGTCGCCCGGGCCCTGCGCCGCGGCGACCCCGACGCCGAGGTACTCCTGGAGCGCGTGGCCGCCGCCGGCCGCGCCACCGGTCAGCCGGACGCCCGGCTCTACCACGCCATCCAGCTCTTCCAGCTCTGCCGGGACCGCGGCCGGGTCGCCGACGCGGAGGAGATCGTGCGCCAGGTGGTCGCCTGGTCCCCGGAGCTGCCGTCGATCCACGCCGCA
>NZ_JBVPVA010000002.1:0-1529 GCF_055612215.1 Actinomycetospora sp.
TCGACGACCGCTGCCGCACGAGTGACGAGCACGTCTGGGCGATCGGCGAGGTCGCGGCCGTTCGGGGCCGCACCTACGGCCTCGTCGCCCCCGGGTACGCGATGGCCGAGGTGGTGGCCGAGCGGCTCCTCGACCCCTCCGCGGACGCCCGGTTCACGGAGGCCGACCTGTCGACCAAGCTCAAGCTGCTGGGCGTCGACGTCGCGAGCTTCGGGGACGCCCACGCCACGACCCCGGGCGCGCTCGAGGTCCGCCTCGACGACCCCGTGTCGGGCACGTACTCGAAGCTCGTGGTGAGCGACGACGCGTCCACGCTGCTCGGGGGCGTCCTCGTCGGGGACGCATCGAACTACGAGACGCTGCGCGGCTTCCTGAACGAGAAGCTGCCCGGCGACCCGATGTCGCTGATCGCCCCGGCGGGCGACGGCGCCGTGGGGGTCGGGATCGACGCGCTGCCCGACGGGGCCCAGATCTGCTCGTGCAACGCGGTCACCAAGAGCGCGCTCGTCGAGGCGATCACCTCCGGTGAAGCCTCGACGGTGCCGGAGCTCAAGACCTGCACGCGGGCGGGCACCACCTGCGGGTCGTGCGTGCCGACGCTGGGCAAGGTGCTCGCGAGCTGCGGCGTCGAGGTGTCCAAGGCCCTCTGCGAGCACTTCACCCAGAGCCGTGCGGAGCTCTACGAGATCGTCATGGCCACCGGGCTCGCGACCTTCTCCGCGATCCTCGACGCCCACGGCACCGGACGCGGCTGCGACGTCTGCAGGCCCGCGATCGCCTCCATGCTGGCCACCCTCGCCGGCGGGCACATCCTCGACGGCGAGCAGGCCACGCTGCAGGACACCAACGACCACGTCCTCGCGAACATGCAGCGCAACGGGACCTATTCGGTGGTCCCGCGCCTGCCCGGCGGGGAGGTCACCGGCGAGGGCCTGATCGCGATCGGCGAGGTGGCCCGCGACTTCGGGCTCTACACCAAGATCACCGGCGGCCAGCGCATCGACATGTTCGGGGCGCGCCTCGACGACCTGCCCGCGATCTGGCGCCGCCTCGTCGACGCCGGGTTCGAGTCCGGCCACGCGTACGGCAAGGCGCTGCGGACGGTGAAGTCGTGCGTGGGCACCGACTGGTGCCGCTACGGGGTGCAGGACTCGGTGGGGCTCGCGGTGGCCCTCGAGCTGCGCTACCGGGGGCTGCGGTCGCCGCACAAGCTGAAGTCCGGGGTCAGCGGCTGCGCCCGGGAGTGCGCCGAGGCGCGCTCGAAGGACTTCGGGATCATCGCGACCGAGCACGGCTGGAACCTCTACGTCGGCGGCAACGGCGGGTTCACCCCGCGCCACGCGGAGCTGCTGGCCTCCGACCTCGACACCGCGACGCTCGTGCGCACGATCGACCGGTTCCTGATGTTCTACGTGCGCACCGCCGACCGGCTGCAGCGCACCGCGCCGTGGATCGAGTCGCTGGAGGGCGGCATCGACCACCTCCGCGAGGTCGTCATGGCGGACTCGCTGGGCATCTGCGACTCGCTC
>NZ_JBVPVA010000055.1:0-6923 GCF_055612215.1 Actinomycetospora sp.
CGGGCGCCGTCCGCGCGCACGGCGGTGAGCGAGTCGAGAAACCTGATCGGCTTCTCGGGCATCCCCGTCGTCACATTCTCTGTCACGATTTCCTCACCGAACGAGCTGCTCGTCCGGTCAGTATGGAGAACGTGTCAAGACATGCGACCGTGCGTGCGGAAATCGACACACCGAGTGAATTCTCGTGTTCGATCTCACCGCTCGTGGTGCGTGCTGTGAGTCGATCGGCGCCAGCGTCCACGATCAACAGCCCTGAGTGGCTGTCGGGAGAGGTTCTCTGCAGCCACCGAGGGCCGTTGATCAAGGCGGCGGCGAGTCGCGCACGACCGGACCGAGCCCGGAGCCACGGAGTGAGCAACCCCCGGCGGCCCGCCGGTGGGCAAGGGGTGGCCAGGGGCGGGGTCGAACCGCCGACCTATCGCTTTTCAGGCGATCGCTCGTACCGACTGAGCTACCTGGCCTTGTCGGCGACCGTACCGAACGGCACGTGCACGACTGTGCGACCCAGACGGGACTCGAACCCGCGACCTTCGCCGTGACAGGGCGACGCGCTAACCAACTGCGCCACTGGGCCTTGCTCTTCAGTTCATCCCGACCGCTATCGCGACCAGGCTACTGCGTACCCCCAACGGGATTCGAACCCGCGTTGCCGCCTTGAAAGGGCGGAGTCCTAGGCCACTGAACGATGGGGGCTCGAGTTCCTCCGAACCCGCGAGGACCTTACCCCCTTCAGCGCCGGGAACCCCGACCCCGCTGGGTGCACGCACAGCCTACGTGACCCTCCGGGACTCCCCGTCAGGCACCCCCGCCGGTGCACTTGCCGGCTCCTCGGGAACCGTCGCCATCCCGCCGGCGGCCTGCCAACGCCCGAGCCAGGCGGGCTCGGCGATCCCGGACAGGAGCACCGACCACGCCGCCGCGGTCCGCTCGCGGAGAGCCGCGTAGCCGCCGTCGGCCAGGGCGATCACCCGGACGCCGGTGCCGAGCGCGACGACCGTGCGGGCGAGCTCGACGGGGTCGCCCCCGGGCCGCAGCGAGCCCGCCTCCCGCGCCCGGGCGAAGAGGTCCGCGTGGACCTCCTCCCAGAAGTCGTAGGGCCAGCGGGCGCGCTCGCGGCCAAGGGCGCCCTCGTGGACGACGCGCAGGCCCGCGCGGCACGCCACCTCGTCGCGCAGGATCGCGGCGAACCCGACGGCGAGCTGCGCCGCCCGCCCGAGCGGGTCCTCGTCGCCCACCCACTCCGCGACGACCTGCGGCAGGCGGGCGAACATGACCTCGGCGACGGCCTGCGCCATCGCCTCCTTGGACGCGAAGTGGAAGTACATCGCGCCCTTGGTGACGCCGCTGCGCCCGTGGATCCGCGAGAGCGAGGCCCCCTGGTACCCCTCGGCCGCGAACTCGCGCGCAGCGGCGTCCAGGATCGTCTCCCGGGTCACGAGCGCCCGCGCCTGACGCGGGCCCACCCGGATCCGGACGTCGGGCGCGGGCGCCCCCGACGCCGGGGCGGCGGGTTTCGGGGGGACCTGCACCATCCTCAGGCCACCCCCCGACGCGGCGCCGCGCCCACCACGGTCAGCGACGGACCGGCGGCGGCTCGCCCGGGTCGCCGATCAGCCCGAGCATGTCGAGCAGCTCCCGGCAGTCGTCGGAGTCCACCGCGTTGCGGGCCACCGCCATGCGTGCGCGGTGCACCTGCTCGTCGCTGACGCGATAGACGTCGGCCGCGGTCCGTTGTGCGGGGACGCCCGAGACGACCCCCGCTCCCCCCTGCTCGGGCCCGGACCGCGGCTGGGGTACCCCGGCCGGCTCCGTGGCACCGCGCTCCGGATGCGGTCCCGCAGGTCGTCGTCGTGGCCCCGGCGTCACGCTCATCCGTCTCCCTCGCCCCGTGCCCAGCGGCTGCCCGCCGATGGCAGGCGCAGACGCTACAGAGCGAGGGTGGGCTGTGCAGCCCTCTCTCAGGGTGACCCGCGATCTCCTCAGGAAGAGCACAGTGCGTACACAGCGACTCACGGCGAGCGACATCCGCCGCCTTAGGACGCGCGCGGGGGCTCGTCGACGAGGGCCTGGTAGACCAGCCGGCGCAGCGAGCTGCGGATCGGGTAGGCGCTCGAGGGCATCAGCTGGGTGAAGAAGAGCGCCGTGATCTCCTCCTGCGGGTCGACCCAGAACGCCGTGCTCGCGGCCCCGCCCCACGCCATCTCGCCGGCGCTGCAGAGCGTCCGGTAGCGCGTCGGGTCGAGGACCACCGAGAACCCGAGGCCGAACCCGACGCCGTCGAACGGCATCTCGGCGAACAGCGGCCGCCCGACCTCGGTCAGGTCCGCGCCCCCGGGGAGGTGGTTGCGGCCCATGTAGGCGACGGTGCGGGACCCCAGGATGCGCACGCCGTCGAGCTCCCCGCCGCGCAGCAGCATCTGGGTGAAGCGGTGGTAGTCCGCGGCCGTGGACACCAGCCCGCCGCCGCCCGAGAGCCACGTCGGCGGCTCGAGGAAGGGCGCCCCGAACGCGTCCGCCCGGACCCGGGACCCGTCGCCCAGCCGGGCGTAGAGCGCCGCGGTGCGGGACGGGTCGTCGGCGGCGAAGGCGGTCGACGTCATGCCCAGCGGGGTGAGGATCTCCTCGTCGAGGAAGGCGTCGAGGCTGCGGCCGGAGACGACCTCGACGAGGCGCCCGAGCACGTCGGTGGCGTGGCTGTAGTTCCACTCGGTGCCCGGGGTGTGCACCAGCGGCATCGCGGCCCAGGCGTCGACGCAGCCGGCGAGGTCGAGGCCGGCGGGCACGCCCCACTCGAAGCCGGCCGTGCGGTACATCTCGTCGATCGGGTGGGCGTGGTGGAAGCCGTAGGTCAGCCCGGCGGTGTGGCTGAGCAGGTGCCAGACGCGGATCGGCTCCGGGCTCGGCATCGTCAGCGGCGCGCCCGCGGATCCGCGCAGGTACACCCGCGGCTCGGCGAACGCGGGGAGCCACCGGCTGATCGGGTCGGTGAGCTCCAGCTCGCCCCGCTCCCAGAGGATCATCGCCGCGACCGAGGTGATCGGCTTGGTCATCGAGTAGATGCGCCACCGGGTGTCCGGCTCCACGGGCAGGCCGGCCTCCTCGTCGCGCTGACCCGCCTCGCTCGTGTGCACGACCTCCCCGCGACGGGTGACGACGACCTGCCAGCCGGCGAGGCGCCCGTCGTCGACGTAGCGCTGGAAGTGGTCGTCGATGCGGGCGAGGCGGGTCGCGTCGAAGCCGAGGGCGGCGGGGTCCTTCTCGACGGCGAGGGGAGGAGTCGTCATACCCCGCATCCTCACCCCGTCAGACCTCGCCGAGCACCTCGGCGACCTCGTCGACGGCCTCGCGGGCCCACAACCGGTCCCGCAGGCGCCGGGTGAGGCCCTCGGCGTGTGAGAGCGCCGCGAACTCGGCCGTCCGGGCGGCGCAGGCGGCCCGGGCCGGGGCGCGCAGCGTCTCGTAGCCCTCGAGCCCGGGGAGGATCCGCCCGTCGGAGCGGTCGAAGGCGTTCCCGAGCGCGTGGGCGTCGAGCAGGGCCTGGTTCTCGTCGTCGCCGGTGTGGGGCAGCAGCGGCTGGGCGGCCGCGCCGAGGACGGTGAGGCGGTTGCGGGTCCAGCGCGAGAGCGGGCGCTGGTGGGCGAGGACCTGCTCGGGCTCACGCGCGACGACGGCGCTCACGCTGCGCCGCAGCTCGGGCTCCAGGCGGGAGACGACCCACTCCCGCTCGGGGGCCGGCAGGTCGGCGCGCATGACGAGGACGACCTCGGCGCCGCCGTGGGGCGAGGGCAGGCGCATCGCCTGCAGCTGGGGACCCGACCACACCCGCAGCTCGGGGCTGGCGGGCTCGCCGGCGCTCGAGGCGACCGTGGTGCGGCGGACGACGAAGGTGGGCGAGAGCGCCCCTGCCCCGGCCTCGAGGAGCCCCCGGACGCGGCTCGACGCCCCGTCGGCCCCGACGAGGGCCTCGGCGCGCCACTGCGTGCCGTCCTCCAGGGTGACCAGGGCGGCGTCGCCGATGTCCCCGACGGCACTTGGGCGGCAGTCGTAGTGCACGCCGATCATCTCGTCGGCGGCGCAGGCCTGCGCGAGGGCGCGGCGCAGGTCGCGGCGGGCCACGATCAGGCACGGATAGCCGAACCGGGCCCGGGCGACCTCCCCGAGCTCGACCTTGCGCAGCGGCTGGCCGCTGGCCGCGTCGAGGTGGCAGTAGCGCTGGACCTCGAGCGTCCGCGGCCGCAGCCCGTCGAGCAGCCCGAGGCCCTGCAGGACCCGCGCGGCGGACGGCCGCAGGAGCATCGACCCGGTGACCCCGGCGTCGTCGTGGGACTCGGGATCGGGCCCGCGCTCGAGCAGCTGCACCGGGAAGCCCTGGTGGGCCAGGCACAGGGCGGCGGCCAGACCGTCGATCCCGGCCCCGAGGACGAGGAGCGGGACGTGCTCCATCGGGACCCCCGTTTCCCGTCGGACGACGCTGGAACGACCCTAGACAGCGCATTCGAGTGACGCCACGGGCGTCCGAACGCGTGGTGATCGTCAGCGCGTCAGCGTAGCGGTGGCGCAGGTACTCCTTCCGAGGGATGGATCTCCGCGGCGCGGGCCTCCAGGAGCACAGCGCAGCCGAGGGCGAGCGAGAGCAGTGCACCGCCGAGCAGCCACCCGGCCAGCACGTCGGTGGTCCAGTGCACGCCGAGGTAGGCCCGGCTGACCCCGATGCCGACCGCCAGCACGGCCCCGACCAGCACCGTTGCCGCCCGCGTCCAGGCCCGGGCGCCCCCACGGCGGCTGTCGGGCGGCAGGAGGGCGAGCACGGCGGCGACGGTGAGCCCGAGGCCCAGGACGGCCATCAGCGAGTGGCCGGAGGGCAGCGACGTCGAGGTCTCCACCGTCACGCGCGTCGCCACCGGCGGTCGGGGTCGCTCGACCGCGCCCTTCAGCCCACGGATGGTGAGCGATCCCACAAGGACCGCGACGACCCACACCACCGCCCGGGCGGGGCGACCCCGCCACCACAGCACGACCGCCGACACCACGGCGAGGCCCCCGGTGCCCACCGTCCCGCCGAGCAGCGAGGCCGTCTCCGCGACCCCCGTCCAGGCCGGCGTCCGGTGGCCGACCAGCCACGCCAGGACCGGGGCGTCGGTGGACCCGAGGGCGCCGTCGTCGGCGACGAGGGCGAACACCCCGCACGCGAGCGCGACGAGCACCGCCGCCGCTCCCAGCGCGACCGGCAGAGTCGCGGCGGCACCGGCCGGCACCGACCCCCGCCGCACCCGGCACCCGAGCGCCGCGACCAGCAGCACGAGGGCCACCACCGCCGTGCCGACGACGATCCACCACCCGGCCGCCACGTCGCGCTCCTCCCACCCGTCGTCGGCCCGTCGGGCGCCCGACGGCGTGTCGCCGAAGCCGGACATCCCGCGCCGACCGCGGTCTGCGGGCACACTCTGCCCGGGCGGCCGCATCGCCGCCGGGCATCGGCGCGCCGTCGGCGCCGCCGACGGTGGACCAGGAGGGGCGCGTGCTGGTCCTCGGCCTCGTCGCGGCTCTCGTCGCCGCCGGGGCCAACGCCGGGGCGGCGCTGCTCGAGGCGATGGCCACCCGCCGGGCCACGCGCGCCGCCGGGGTCCTGACCAGCCCGATGTACCTCGGTGGGCTGCTGCTGGACATCGCCGGCTGGGTCCTGACGGTCCTGGCGCTGCGCTACATGCCCATCGTCGCGGTCCAGGCGATCGTCTCCGGACAGGTGGTCATCACCGTCATCGCGTCCCACTGGGTGTTCGACACCCCGCTGCGCCGGGTGGACCTGCTCGCGGCCGGGGCCAACGTCGTCGGGCTGGGCCTGCTCGTGGGGAGCGCGGAGACCGGGGACCTGCCGCACGCCGGGGTCGGCGGGACGATCGCACTGCTGGCGGTGCTGGTGGTCCTCGCCGTCGTCGGGATCGGCACGGCGGTGCGCAGCCGCCGCGCGGTCCCGGTGGCGTTCCTGGCCGGGCTGGCCTTCGGGGGGACCGCGGTCGCGGTGCGCCTCCTGGACCTCGACGGGCCGTTCGGCGAGGTGCTGCACACCGTGCTCACCGACCCGGTGGCGTGGGCGCTGCTGGGCTACGCGGCGCTCGGGCTCGGGCTGTACACGGTGGCGCTCGGGCGCGGCACGGTCGGGCCGGTGGTCGCGGTGCTCGCGGTGACCGAGACGCTCGCGCCGGGGCTGCTCGGCCTCGTCCTGCTGGGCGACAGCATCCGGGCGGGGTGGGTGTTCGGGTTCGTCGCGGGACTCGTGCTCGCGCTCGGCGGCGTCGTGGTGCTCGCGCGCTCGCCGGCCCAGGCCTCACTGGCCGGTGACGACGGCGTGGCGCGCCCGCCGCTCAAGCGGGTGTGACGGGGCGGGATCCACGTCCGGGCCGCGCCCGGAGGGCACGGCCCGGACGGATCGCCGGGGCGACGAAGACCTAGTCCTTGAAGGCGTCCTTGATCTTCTCGCCCGCGCTCTTGAGGTTGCCGACGGTCTGGTCCTTCTTTCCCTCGGCCTTCCATTCGTGGTTGTCCGTCGCGTTGCCGAGGGCTTCCTTGACCTTGCCCTTGACCACCTGGGCCTTGTTGTCGAACTTGTCGTCAGCGGACACGGAGCGGCTCCTCGTGGTCGTCACGTCGGTGGGTGCCAACTACCCGATCACCGTGTGACTCAATCGACAGCGGGCACGAGCCGCTCGAGCTCGCTCGAACGCAGGACGACGTCGAACGCGCTGCGCCGGCCGTCGAGGGTGACCCGCCCGGCCTCGGGACGGCGCCCCGGCGCGCGGGCCACCAGCTGGTACGACCCGGGGGCGGCGGCCTCGAGCCGGTAGCTGCCGTCGTCGGCGCCGTCGGTCCGCGCGGCCTGGTGCCCCGCCTCGTCCACGAGGGTCAGGACCGCCCCGGGCACGGCC
>NZ_JBVPVA010000080.1:0-13649 GCF_055612215.1 Actinomycetospora sp.
GGGTGGAGCGGCCGACCGCGGGGCCGTGCACCAAGATGATCCCGACCACGGCGATCCCCGCCGGGACGATCCTCGCCGAGGAGTCCCCGGCGGCCGCACCCGCGCGCCCGCCCCACGAGGAGCCTTCCCGACGTGACCGAGTCCTCCGCGCCGCCGTCCGCGACGAACGGCTCCGACGACCCGGGCCCCGACCGCTCGAGCCCGGGGCGGCCGACGCCGCCGTCGGGGACCCCCGTGCCCGACACCGGTCCGGGCGTGGCGGACCCGGACCCGACCGGCGGGGTCCCGGTGCAGTCGGTCGGGCCCGCCGGGACCGCCGGCGAGCACACCGACCTCCGGGCGGTGCTCGAGGCCACGCGCGCGGAGATCGAGGAGGCCGACTGCCCGGAGTGCGGCGCGGACGCCGGGCAGGCCGTCGAGGGCGTGTGCGGGAACTGCGGGACGCGGCGGCCCGCGGTGCGCGACCACGTGGAGTTCCGCCTGGGTCCCGGCGCGGCGGTCACCGACCGCGGGCTGCGCCGGCGCCGCAACGAGGACGCCTGCGCGCTCGGCCGGATCGCGACGCCGACGGGCGAGCTGCTCCTCGGGGCGGTGTGCGACGGCGTCGCGTCCGCGCGGCGCGGCGACGAGGCCTCCCTGGCCGCCGCGGAGGCCGCGGTGGCCGCCGGCCTCACCCGCGTGACCGCCCACCACGACGGCGCCGGGCTCGACGCCCTCGCCGCGACGGCCGCGAGCGCCGCGGCGGAGGCGGCCGCGGACCTGCTGCGCTACGGCGGCGACCCGAACGACCCGCCGGCCACCACCTACACCGGGGCCGTCACCCGCGCGGGGTCCGCGGTCGTCTCCTGGGTCGGCGACAGCCGGGTCTACTGGCTCGCCTCCGACGGCACCTCGCAGCTCCTCTCGACCGACGACTCCTGGGCGGAGGAGATCGCCGCCGCCGGGGTGATGAGCCGCGAGCAGGCGCACGCCGACCGCCGCGCCCACGTGCTCACCCGCTGGCTCGGCCACGACTCCCCCGAGGGACCCGCCCGCGCCCGCCGCTTCCGCCCCGCCGGGCCGGGCTACCTGCTGCTGTGCAGCGACGGGGTCTGGAACCACATCCCCGACGCCGACCGCCTCGCCGCGCTGCTCACCGGCGACGACGTCCTCGCCGACGCCCGCGCCCTGGTGGACGCGGCCCTGGCCGACGGCGGCCACGACAACGCCACGGTCGCACTGCTGCCGCTCGACCCCGCCGACGGCGAGGGCGAGTGGGACCCGCGGCCCGACGGCAGCGACGACACCGGGCCGATCCTCATCCCGCTCGGCGACGATGACGACGACGAGTACGGGGACGACGGCGGTGACGGGTCGGGCGGCGCGTACCCCGGCGACCCGACACGGTCCCGTCCATGACGGGCTGGACCGCGCGGGTCTGGGCCGACCGGGACCACTACGAGCTCGTCCGGGCCCGGCCCTGGACCGCTCCGGGCGACGTCGAGCTGCCCGCGTTCCCCGCCGACCCGGTGGAGTTCGAGGTCCCACTGCGCGGTGACGAGGTCCGGATCGGCCGGCGCGGGGTGCCCGACGACGCCCCGGGCACGGCCCGCCCGGACGACGACGCCCCGGGCATCGACCTCACCGGTCCGCCCCGTGACCCGGGGGTCTCCCACCGGCACGCGGTGCTGCTCGCCGTGGGCCCCGACCGCTGGGTGGTCCTCGACTCCGGGTCCACGAACGGGACCTCGGTGAACTACGCCGGGGAGCGGCTCGAGCCCGGGACACCGGTGCCGCTGGCCTCCGGCGACTCGATCCACGTCGGGGCGTGGACCACGATCACCGTCGAACGGCGATGAGGCGCAGCGTCGCGGGGTCGTCCTCGATCACCGCGGCGGCGGCCGGGTCCACGCTCGCGAGCGGGCCGGTCGTGGGGTGCGGGTCCGGGTCGGGCCCGACGCCGAGGGGTCCGGTCGCGGCGACGGGTCCGGTGGCGGCGAGGGGACCGGTCGCGGTCACGACCGGGATCGGGCCGGTCGCGGTCGTCGCGCGGTGGTGGGCCAGGACGAGCCGCGCCGCGAGGAAGCTCACCGGCACGGCCAGCACGGCCGCCGCGAGCGGCGCGAGGCGCTCGTCGACGCCGAGGTGGACGAGCGCGACCACCCCGACCGTGGTCGCCACGACGTTGACCGCCTGCGAGGCCGGGTAGAGCAGGAAGCGGCGCCAGGAGGGCCGCACGCGGAACGTCACGCGGCAGTTGAGGAAGAACGACACCAGCATCGCGGCGCCGAGCCCGATGACGTGGGCGACGAGGTAGCCGACGTGGGCGAGCACGAGCAGGTAGACCACGTAGTAGGTCGCGGCGTTCACGACGCCGACCAGGGCGTAGCGCACCAGCGCCCAGAACAGCGGCGCGCGTCGACCGAGGACCGCGCTCACCGTCTCCGTCCCCTCATGCCCGGAGCATCCGTGCGCCACCCCGTCCGCGGTTCGGTCTAGCGCGCGACGGGGTTGAGGGTGACCGCGAGGAAGACGAGGACGACCCAGGCGACGCCGAGGACCTGGAGCACGCGGTCGTGCAGCACGATCTCCTCGGGCTCGCCGCCGTTGCCGCCGTCGACGTCCACCGCGTAGCGCAGGATCGCCACCACGAACGGCACCACCGAGATGATCGCCCACATGCTCGGCGGGGTCGGCGCGCGGCCCGGGACGGTCGTCACGCCGATCCCGAAGGCCCACAGCCCGTAGGCCATGATCACGACGGTGGCCGAGAGCGACCACACGAACCGCAGGTAGGACGCCGAGTAGCGCTCCAGCGACTTGCGGATCTTGGCGCCGGTGCGCTCCGCGAGGCGCATCTCGGCGTAGCGCTTGCCCGCCGCCATGAACAGCGACCCGAACGCCATCGTCAGCAGGAACCAGGGCGAGAGGTAGAGCGTCGCGGCGGCGCCACCGGCGATGGCGCGCATGAGGAACCCGGAGGAGACGATGCAGATGTCGATCACGGGCTCGTGCTTGAGCCACAGGCAGTACGCGAGCTGCACCACGATGTAGACCGCGGCCACGATCGCGAGGTTGCGGGTCGCGAGGAAGCTCAGCGCGATCGCGCCGGCGAAGAGCACGACGGCGACGCCGTAGGCCACCGGCGCCGGCACGATCCCCGCGGCGATGGGCCGGAAGCGCTTCTTCGGGTGCGCGCGGTCGGCCTCGACGTCGCGGGCGTCGTTGACCAGGTAGACCCCGGACGCGGCGAGCGAGAAGACGGCGAACGCGACGACGACGTGCGAGAGCACGTCCAGCTCGCCCAGGCGTCCGGCCGCGAACGGCGCCGCCAGGACCAGGACGTTCTTGACCCACTGCTTGGGCCGCATCGTCTTGAGCACGCCCAGCGGGACCGCCAGGGGACCGGTGCGGCGCACCGGCACCGCATCGTCGTCGGGAGCGTCCTCGGGCTCGCGCTCCTCCAGGGCGTCGACGGCGAGGCGGGCGGCGGCCTCGTCGGCCGCGGCGTCGTCGGGGGTGTCCCCGCGGGCCTCCTGCTGCCGCTTCGCGTCCTGCGACATCGTCATGCGGTCCTCCAGCGGCCGACGGATCCGCGCGCGATGAGCCGGCGCGCGCCCAGTGCGCACGCCACCCCGAGGGCGGACCCGGCCAACACGTCGGTCGGGTAGTGGACGCCCAGCACCAGGCGCGAGAGCGCCATCGCGGGCACGGTCGGGAGGACGGCACCCGGCCGTCCGAGCAGGCCGCCGAAGAGCACCGCGGCGGCCGTCGTGGAGGTGGCGTGCGAGGAGGGGAAGCTCAACCGGCTCGGCGTGCCCACGTGCACCGCGACCCGCGGGTCGTGCGGCCGCGGCCGGCGGACGACCCGCTTCACCACGATGGACGTGCCATGGGCGGCGACGACCCCCGCGGTCGCGGTCACCCACTGGCGACGGCGGGGCCGGTCGAGCGCGGCGCCCGCGGCACCGAGCGCGATCCAGCCGGCGGCGTGCTCACCGAAGAACGACATCGCACGGGCGGCCCGCACGACGGAGGGGTGGTCGATGCGGCGCTGGACCGCGGTGAGCGCGGCGACCTCGCCGGCCGGATCGTCGCTCACGTCGGGCGCCCGATCGAGCACACGTCCTCCTCCCGGGATGTCCCCGAGTCAGGGCCGCCCCACCGGCGGAGGCAGGCGGCAACCGGGGCGATGCTACGCGGACCTTGACAAGCGGCCGTCAGGGAGGCAGGTCCCGGCGCGCCGCGGCGGCGCGGAGCCGGGTCAGAACCAGCGCTCGAGCACGAGGGCGACCCCGTCCTCGTCGTGGTGGGCGGTGACCTCGTCGGCGGCGGCCGCGAGCTCGGGGTGGGCGTTGCCCATCGCGACGCCGTGGCCGGCCCAGCGCAGCATCTCGAGGTCGTTGGGCATGTCGCCGAACGCGACGACCTCCTCCGCCCCCACGCCGAGGTGGGCCGCCGCCTGCGCGAGCCCGTGCGCCTTCGTCACCCCGCGCACCGAGCACTCGACGAGCCCGGTCGAGGCGGAGAACGTCACGTCGACGAGCTCGCCCAGACCGTCGCGCACGGCGGCCGCCATCGCGTCGCTCGACAGACCCGGTCGGCGGGCGAGGACCTTCATCGCGGGCACGGCGGTGAGCTCGTCCGGCGGGACCTCGACGTGGTCGGAGTTCGGCCAGCCGTGCTCGAAGCCGGGCTCGCTGCAGAACTCCGCGACCCCGGGGCGCCGCACCCGCTCCACCGCGAGGCCCGCGCCGGGCAGGGCGACCCGCAGCCCGGCGATCACCTCGCCCAGCGTGTCGGTGTCGAACTCGGCGGCCTCGAGCACCCGGTCGGCGCCGGCGTCCCAGAGCACGGCCCCGTTGGCGGCCACGCAGAGCCCGCGCTGCCCGATCGCGTCGCACACCGGGAGGATCCAGCGCGGCGGTCGGCCGGTGGCCAGCACCAGCGGGACGGCCGCGTCCCGCATCCGGTCGAGCACCGCGAGCAGGCGCGCGCCGGGGTGGCCGTCGGCGCCCAGCAACGTGCCGTCGACGTCGCTGGCGACCAGGCGGGGTGCTCTCACGCCGCCGATTCTCCGCGCCCCCGCGCCAGGCACGCCGCCGGAGCGGGTACGCCCCGGTCATGACGAACGCCGACAGGGTCGCGGCCCTGCTCGAGGCCGGGGGCGAGACCTTCGCCGCGGAGGCCGGCATCGACCTGGCCGACAAGCCCGCGCCGCTCTACCGCCTGCTCGTGCTCGCGGTGCTGCTCTCCAGCCGGGTGCAGGCGAAGCTGGGGACCCGGGCGTGCCGCGAGCTCGTCGACTCCGGCCTCGGCTCGCCGGAGCGGATGCGCGACGCGGCGCGCGACGAGGTCCACGAGGCGCTGTCCCGCGCGAAGTTCCTGAGCAAGGACCAGACCACCGACGCGCTGCAGCAGGGCGCCGAGCTCGTGGCGGACCGCTGGCGCGGGGACCTGCGCCGGATGCGCGCCGAGGCCGACGGCGACACCGCCCGGCTCACCGGGCTCCTCACCGAGGTGCCGCGCCTGGGCCCGGTCGGCGCGGACATCTTCACCCGCGAGGTGCAGCTGGTCTGGCCGGAGTTCCGCCCGCACCTCGACGGCAAGGCCACCGACGGGGCGAAGGCGGTCGGGCTGCCGACGGACCCTGCGGCGCTCGCCGAGCTGGTCGATCCCGACGACCTGGCCCGCTTCTCCGCGGCCCTGGTGCGGGCCGGGCTCGACGACGACGTGGCCGAGCAGGTCACGTAGCGGCGCGGAGTGCTCCCACCTCGGCGAACGCCCGCTGGTACTGGTCGGCCATCGCCGCCGAGGTGTAGTGCGCGAGCGCCCGCGCCCGTCCGGCCGCGCCGAGCGCGGCGATCCGGTCGGGGTCGCGGAGCACCGCCGCGCAGGCGTCGGTCCAGGCCTCGCGGGTGAGCGGGTCGACCACCACCCCGGCGCGCCCGTGGTCGAGCATCTCGGGGATCGCCCCGCTCACCGCGGCCATCACGGGCACCCCGCGGCCCATCGCCTCGACCATCACCAACGGGAACGCCTCGAACCCGCTGGGCACGCAGAGGACGTCGATCTCCGCGAACGCGTGGTCGGGCCCGGACGAGCGGCCCCGCCAGCGCACGCGGTCGGCCAGGTGGGCGGGCGTCCGGGCCTCGAGGTCGGCGCGGTCGGGCCCGTCGCCGAAGATGTCGAGCGACCACCCGGTCAGGCCCTGCTCGTCGAGGGCGGCGAGCGCCTCGACGAGCAGCAGCGGGTTCTTGTAGGCCTTGATCCGGGTGAGCATCCCGAAGCGGATCCGGTCACCGGTCGCCCGCCACGGCAGCGGGTCCGGCTCCGGGATGCCGTTCGGGACCACCATGACGCGGTCGGTCAGCCGCTGGTGGCGGGTCAGGTCGGCGTGGTGCTGCCGCGAGAGCACGACGAGCGCGTCGGCGACCCGCAGCGCGCGGGCCTGGGTGGCGGAGTAGGTCGGGCGGTCCAGCTCGGCCGGGTCGTGGGTGGCGGGGAGCCAGGACCGTCGCTGCCCCCGGGCGCGGCCCAGCGCCCGCCACGCGAGCGCGAAGCCCATCTCGGTGTTGGTGACCCCGCCGACGACCACGGCGTGGTCACCGGGCAGGTCCGCCGCGTCGACCACCGGCTGCCAGAACGGCTGCAGCGTCAGGCGCACCCGCGGGTCGAGCTCGGTGACGTAGCGCCCCAGCTCCTTGAGGCACACCACCGTGACCGGGTGGCCGCGGGCGACCAGCTCGTTCGCCAGCAGGATGCGCTGCCGCTCGGCCCCGCCCAGGACGAGGTTGTTCGAGGTGATGACGACGCCGGGCAGGCCCGCCGCGCGGTCGGCGACGTGCGTCGTCCGTCGGCGGCGCTCCGCCCGCGCGGCCGGGAGCAGCCGGTCGAGCGCCAGCACGCCGGCGGCGAAGGCGGTGCCCCCGCCGCGGTGCCCGGCGTTGCCGAGCAGGATCACCCGCGCGGCCCGCTCGAGCTCGGCCTCGCGGCGCACGCGGTCCTCCTCGGTCGACGCGAGGGAGTCGCCGGGCAGCCGGACCTGGCCGGCGCGGTCGTCGGGATCGGCGACCAGGTGCAGCGTCCACCCGGCCGCGCGGGCCGCCCGCTGCCAGGCGAGGTCCTCCCCGCGGTCGAAGAAGTCCTCGTCGAAGTCGCCGAGCACCGCGCGGGCCGCCCCGGACACGAGCAGGCAGCCCCCGACGAGCACCCCGTCGACGGGGCCCGGGGCGGGCGGGCCCGCGAGCAGCTCCCCGGCGCGACGTCCCCGCAGGCGCTCGGCGACCCCGGCGTGCGCCACGAGGTCGCGGACCAGCCCGGGCGTCCGCCGCACGACCGCGTCCCACGGGTGGGGGTCGGCCGGGTCGGGCTCGGGCACCGGCGCCACGGCGGCGACCCCGGGCCGGGCGAGCACCGCCCGGGCCCCCGCGAGCGGGCCGAGGAGCTCGACGCCCGGCTCGAG
The DNA here is from genome assembly GCF_055612215.1 of Actinomycetospora sp. Classification (NCBI taxonomy): domain Bacteria; kingdom Bacillati; phylum Actinomycetota; class Actinomycetes; order Pseudonocardiales; family Pseudonocardiaceae; genus Actinomycetospora; species Actinomycetospora sp. The sequence goes on from NZ_JBVPVA010000080.1 coordinate 7,445, forward strand.
CAGCAGCAGGTCGACCGGCGCCCCGGTGGCGGACGCCGCGTCCGCGCGGGCCGCCAGCGCGTTGCGGGCCGCGACCCGGCCGGCGTCCGCTTCGGCGACGGTCCAGTCCACGTCGGGCCGGACGGCCGCGAGACCCGCGCGGTCGGCGTCGGTGTCGGCGTCGACGGGTTGGCACCAGACGAGCACCCGCGCTCCCGGGAGGTGCTTGGCCACCCCGTCGAGGGTCCGTTGGAGCGGCTCCGCCGCCCCGGCGGACACCACGAGCACCGCGAGCCCCGTGCCGGTCGGATCGCCGTCCACCGTCGCCTCCCCGAGTCCTGCCCGCCGCGGCGGGACGGCGGCGATGGTGGCACGAGCCGCCCGGACTCCCCGCCGCGCCCCACCGGGCCTGCAGTGGGAGCGATGTCGTACCCGTCTACGCTCGCGCGACGAGATGTCCCCCGATCGGGGGTCGGTCCGTCCCGGAGGGACGACCCGGATCGCTCCGGGGCCCGTCGGGTCGTTGGACCGGACGACCGGGGAGTGCGGACCGGGGGAGGGGGTGCGTGGTGCTCATCGACACGCGAGGCACGACACGACCGGTGGAGCTGGACCGTTCGGTACCGGCGCTGCTGCTCAAGCTCGGCAACTACCCGCTGCACCACGGCGGAGTCGGGGTCGTCCGCAGCCTCGGACGCTGCGGGGTCGACGTCTACGCGGTCACCGAGGGCCGCTTCACCCCCGCCGCCTGCTCGCGCCACCTCCGGGGGCGGTTCTCCTGGCCGACCACCGGCAGCGAGGACCCCGCCGAGCTCGCCGAGGGACTGCACGGCATCGCGAAGGCGATCGGGCGCCCGGCGGTGCTGGTGCCCACCGACGACGAGGCCGCGGCGGTCGTGTCCGAACTGGGCGCCGAGCCGGGCCTCGCCGACGACTTCCTCTTCCCGCGGTGCGACGACCCGGGCCTGCCCCGCCGCGTCGCCAGCAAGGAGGGCCTGTTCCGGGTCTGCGCCGAGCACGGGATCCCGACGCCGATGACCCGGTTCCCGGAGAGCCTCGCCGAGGTGGAGGAGTACGCCGCGCACGGCGCCTTCCCCGTCGTCGTCAAGAGCCGCGACCCGTTCGAGCGCCACCGCCACCCGACGGTCCGGTCCTCCACCGTCGTCGAGACCCCGGACCGGCTGCGCGCGATGGCGCTGGACTGGGACGAGTCGCCGTCGGTGATCCTGCAGGAGTACGTGCCGCGGCAGACCGCCGAGGACTGGGTCGTCCACGCCTGGTGGCCCGGCCCCGGCGCGCCGGACGAGGGCACGCTGTTCACCGGGGTGAAGCTGCGGTCGTGGCCGCCGCACGCCGGGTTCACGACGGCGGGCCGGGCCCGCTGGAACGACGAGCTCGCCGGCCTCGCCCGCACGCTCTTCGACGCGGTCGGCTTCCGCGGCATCGCCGACCTCGACTGGCGGCGCGACCTGCGCGACGGGCGCTACAAGCTCGTCGACTTCAACCCGCGCGTCGGGGCGCAGTTCCGGCTCTTCGAGGACGAGGCGGGCCTCGACGTGGTCCGCGCGCAGCACCTCGCGCTCACCGGGCGGGCCGCGCCGCGGGCCCCGTTCCCCGAGGGGCGGGCGTTCGTCGTCGAGGACTTCGACTACGCCGCGCGCGTCGCCTACCGCGGGGACCGCACCGACGGTCCGGCGCCGGACTGCCGCGCGCCGTCGACCGAGCACGGCTGGTTCGCCCTCGACGACCCGCTGCCGGTCCTGCCGATGCTCGTGGGGCGTGCGACCCCGGTGGTGCAGCGCTTCGCCCGCACGTGGGTGCCGCGGGCGCGCAAGCTCCGCTGAGCCCCGGTCCGCGCCTCCGCGTCCGGCTCCGGCTCCGGCTCCACACCCCGCGAACGCACGAACGGCCTGTTCGTCACCGTCGAGGGTGACGAACCGGCCGCTCGTCCTGTGCTGGCCGGGGCTCAGGCGATCGCGTGCGAGCCCACGGGGTAGGCGACCCGCAGCGTCGGGCCCCGCTTGCCGGCGATGCGGCGCGCGAGCTCCGGCGCGGCGTACCAGGTGCCGGTGACGAAGCGGTTCACCGGGCCGAACGACCGCACGGCCGGCGCCCCGAGGAAGTGCAGCCCGGGCACCGAGGACTCGAAGCCCTTGCGGAGCTTCGGGGAGCCCTCGACGAGCTCCAGCTCGCCGAGCAGTTCCTTGTCCAGCAGGTCGTAGCGGGTCACGTCGACGTCGTAGCCGCTGCCGACCATGACGTGGTCGGTCTTCAGCGTCGTCCCGTCGGCCAGGGTCACGACGATCTCGCCGCCGGTCGACTCCGCGGACGTGATCCGACGGCCGAGCTGGAACGGCACGTGCTCGAGGCGGGCCCGCAGGTTGTGCGAGCCGGCCGGGAACAGGCAGCGGCGGCGGACCTCGAGCTGGAGGCGCTCCGGCAGCCGCCGGTAGGTCTCCGGCGCGGCGGCGAACCACCCGGTGGCACGGCCGCCCACGTCCGTCGGCGGGACGCGCCACTTCTCGCGGAAGGTGGGCGGCGGCGAGCCGGCGGGCTTGTGCGGGCCGAGCCAGTGCGGGGCGTCGGCGCGGGCGGTGATCGTGACGTCGACACCGAGGTCGGCGAGGATCGCCGCGTTCTCCAGCGCGCTCTGCCCGAGCCCGACGACGAGGACGCGCTTGCCCACGAACGTCGAGAGGTCCTCGTGGTGGGCCACGTGCGAGACGGTGCCCTCGGGGAGGTGGTCGAACTCGGGGACCGAGCGCTCCATGTTGCGCAGGCCCACGGCCATGACCACCCGCTCGGCGTGCATGCGGTCGCCGTCGTCGAGGTGGACCGAGAAGCCCGACCCCTCGCGGACGACCTGCTCCACGCGGCGGTGGTCGAGGTCCGGGACGATGCGCTCCGCGATCCAGTCCCCGTAGTCCAGGAAGTGCTGCAGCGTCGCCGGGTTGTCCAGCGCGATGTCGTGGGCGCGGGCCCACGCGGTGATGGTGTGTCCGGGCACCGGGTGCGCGATCGAGGACGCGCGCTCCTTGGAGCGCAGGATCATCCCCCGCGGCATCTGGTGCTTCCAGGACCCCATCACCTCACCGAAGGTGTGGGTCGACGTGCCCTGGTGGCGCAGGAACGCGGTCGCAGCGAGCCCGTACGGGCCGGCGCCGACCACCGCGACGTCCGTGGATCCGGCCATGGTCCCCCTCTCGGCGAGTGCGCCGCAAGGTCGACGGCGCGTCCGCACCCATGATGACGAGCCCGGATCCGCGCTCGTCGTCGGGGTCAGCCGTCGGCGCCCTGGTAGGCCACGTCCGCGTACGACTCGCGCGCGATCGTGGGCTGCCGCGCCCACCCGGAGCGGGTCGTCGTCCCGGGCTCGAGGGCGGTGCCGTCGGTGGGCAGGTCGTGCACGACGAGGTCGACCGCGCCCCACGGCCGGGTCGCCGGGCCGCCGACGGGCACCGAGGTCGGGAGGCGCACGTACGTCGCCTCGAGGTTCTCGCCCCGCCACACCCCGCCCAGGGTGTTGTCGGTCCAGAGCCCGGTGTACTTCTCGCCGAGGTCCTCGCCGGCCACCATCCGGTAGCGCGTCGGCGGGGCGATGCCGTCGGTGACGAACTGCTGGTCCACGCACGGCCAGAACGCCGAGGTCATCTGGTCGGCCCGCACCGGGACGCCGTCGAGGATCTCCCGCACCGGCCGCGCACCCCCGAGCCAGGGCTGCGCGACGGCGAGCACGCCGGACGGGGAGTCGGCGACCACCCGCACCGCGGTCGGCCGGCCGGGCCGCCCGACCAGCGAGATCGGGATCTCCTGCCAGGTGCGGTCGTCCGCCACCGGCGAGAGGCCGATCTTCTCGCGGGTCACCGACGTCGGGGCACCGATCGGCCCGGTCGCGATCTCGAGCCGGACCCCGGCGCGGATCGCGAGATCGGGGTCGGGACGCGCGAGGACGGGGACGACGACGTCCGTCGCGCCCGGCCGCGGGTCGCCGGGGGCCGCCGGGGTGCCGGCCGCGGGCGGCAGCGGGTACCAGCCCGAGTCGAGCGCGCCCGAGCCGGAGACCGCGGGCCCGTCGGTGTGCCAGACGGTGCCCATCCCCGGCACGGCGCGCGGCACGGGGCTGCCCTGCGCGGTGAGCCAGTCCCCGGTCAGGACGGCGGGCGTCGGCGTGCCGAGCGGGGTCGGCGAGGGCCGCAGCACCGACACCTCGTCCTCCAGCCCGCAGGCCGAGGGGCGCACCGCGTCGTGGACGTTGCCGAGCGCAACCGTCCAGCCCGGGTACTGGCGCACCGGCGCCAGCACGAAGACCCCGACGAGCCCGACGACGACGGCGAGGCAGGCGGCCACGAGCACCGCGCGGGCGGGCGAGGGGCGGGGGGCGCGCGGCAGCGCGCGGCTGTGGGCCCACCACGCGGCCAGCAGGGCCACCGCGATCCAGATCAGCGGGTTGCGCAGGTAGACGTCGCCGACGTGCGGGGCGAGCAGGCCCTGTTCGGAGCGGGTGAGATCGGGGACGGCGTGCGGACCGAAGGGCTGGCCGCGGTCGGAGAAGGGCCGCCACAGGTTCAGGCCCGCGAACGTGACCGACGCGCCGACGACGACCACGCCGACGCTCGCGGCGGTGGCGAGGGCCCGCTCCTGGCGCGGCAGCGCGGCCCGCAGCAGGGCGACCGCGACGAGGACGGTGCCCGACGCGGCCACCGCCGGGAAGTGCAGCACCCACTTCGTCGGGCTGATCGAGAGGAGCGCGAAGGCGACGCCGGTGGTGGCGGCGCTGGTGAGCAGGAGGCGCCGCAGCGGGTCCTGCTGGTCGCGCCAGCCGCTGGAGACCGCGGCGACGACGAGGACGGCGAGGGTGAGGAGCACCGGCGCGCGGCGCGCCCACGGCGTGACCCCGGGGTTGAGCAGGGTCTGGTAGTGGACGAGCTCGTCGTACCAGGGGACGGTCGCGTAGTACCAGGAGTGCACGGCCTGGGCCTCGAGCACGTCGCCGATCGAGGCGTCGGCGAGCCCGACCGGCACCGCGACGGTGGCCGCCGCGACGACGACCGCGACGGCCGCGACCGCCGGCCACCGGCTCGTGGCCCACTGCGCGCGCAGCCAGTCCCATCCCCGCGACGCGTCCACGACGAGCGGCGCGATCGCGACCAGCCCCGTCGGCGAGCACGTCACCGAGACCGCCGCGGCGGCGACGGCCACCGCGACGGCGCCCACGCCCCGCGCCCCGCCCCACCGCCGGGCCAGCTGCCCGCAGACCAGGGCCACGACCGAGAGCAGCACGATCAGCGGCTCGGGGCGCAGCGTCAGCCCGTAGGGCAGCCACCACAGCAGGTGCGCGACGAGCAGCGCCCACGGCACCTTCGCCTCGCGGACCTCGATGCCCTCGAGGGCCAGGATCGTGTAGACGCGCAGCCCGGCCCACGCGAGCAGCCCCAGCAGGACCGCGAGCAGGCGCATCCACAGCAGCGACCAGCCGCCGATCGCGCCCCACACCCCGACCACGTACTGGGACGCGACGAAGGGGGCCTCGGTCGCGTCGAACATGTAGACCGCGTTGGCCATGGTCCCGGTGCGTTCGGCCGCGCGCGCCATCAGCGGGTACCAGGAGTCGTCGAAGTTCGTCGGGCCGATCACCGCCCACAGCCCGGAGATGCCCACGACGAGGGCGTCGGCGGGCGAGGCGTGGCGGCGCAGGCGCGCGAGCACCGAGCGCACCCGGGCCCACAGCCGCGCCCCACGCCCGGGCGGGCCGCGCCGCGGGCGCCCGAACAGCACCGCGACCAGGGCGGCGAGCACCACGAGCTGGGCGATGAGCAGGGTCGTCTTGAGCGACGAGGGCGACGAGCCGTAGCGGTCGTCGGGGCGCAGCGCCACCGTGAGCCCTGGCGTGCGCTCGCGCTCGGTCGACAGGCGGGTCACCTGGGGCGGCTCGACGTCGGCGCAGGCCCCGCAGGCGAGCGGCACCGGGGCCCCGTCCCGCGTCACCCGCGGCGGGGCGCCCGCGTCGACCGCCACCGACCAGGTGCAGGGCGCCGCCCCGAGCGGGGCGTCGACGAGGCGTTGGCCGTCGAGGTCGACGGTGATCCGGCGCCCGGGACCCTCGCCGGCGGCGGCGACCAGCAGGCCGCGCGGCTCGCCGGGGGGCACGGTGCGCAGGCCCTCGACGGGGCCGGGCCCGGCGAGCGCCGCGCAGGGGACGACCGCGTCGAAGGACAGCGGCCGGGGC
>NZ_JBVPVA010000200.1:0-4992 GCF_055612215.1 Actinomycetospora sp.
CCCTCGCGCAGGTTGTGCATCGTCGTGAACCAGAAGATCGCGATGACGGCGACCCAGGCGACCATGCAGTACGGGCACAGGGCGTGGATGACGACGAGGCTCTGCACGATCAGCCAGTGGATGAAGAGCACGCCCGCGAACGAGCCGATCTCCAGCGCCCACCACACCCACCGCGGGAGCTCGGCGCGTGACACGACCATCGCGCCGCAGGCCGCCACGACCGGGAACGTGAGCAGCCCGATCACCGGGTTCGGGAAGCCGAGCACGGCCGCCTGCGCCGTCTTCATGATCGTCCCGCAGGAGAGCACCGGGTCGATCGAGCAGCTCGGGATGTAGTCCGGGTTCGCGAGCAGGTCGAGCTTCTCGATCAGCAGGACCAGCGCGACGACGGCGCCGACGAGGCCCCCGACGAGCAGCACCCACCCGGTGCCGCGGACCGGGGCGAGGTCGTCGGCCAGGTCATCGTCGAGGTCGTCGGGGTCGAGGTCGTCGTCGGGCCCCGGGGCGGCCGGTGGGCTCCCGGCCCCGCGCGGTGTGCCCGACGGTGGCGCGCTCGTGAAGGGCGCCGTCGGGTCGGCGGCCCCGGCCGGTGACGGGCCCGCCGGGGCGACGTCGGTCGGGTCGGCGACGGTGGCGGTCGCACCGGCCGTGCCGCTCACGGCCCGGGCCTCCCCGGGCGCCGCGTGCCGACCGCCCGCTCCCCTGCCGTGCTCGGCCATGCTCGTCGTCTCCTCGTCGTCGCGCGCGCCGTCCCGGTGGGTCGCGGCGTGCAGCACGTCGCCGTGGGGCCCGGACCGGTTCCCGACGGCGGCGCGTTCCCCTCCATCGTGACGCCTCTGGCGGCGGCGGTCGCGCACGGCCCCACACGCCCGCGACGAGCGGCACCCACGTCGTGATCCACATCCGCGCGGTGGAACGCGTCAGATCCGACACGTTCCGCCCCACGAACGTGGATCACCGGCACCCGACGGGCGCATCCGCCACCGCGGCACGCCCTGATCGGCGTCGTCGGCGAGGTGGTGGCACGCTCGCGACGTGGCCGACGTCGTGGTGGTCCGGGCCGGGGCCGACGACCGGGACGACGCCCGCGACGTCCGCCTCCGCGCCCTCGCCGAGTCGCCGGGCGCGTTCGCCTCCTCCCTCGAGCGGGAGCAGGTGTTCGACGACGCCGAGTGGCTCCACCGGGTCACGACGAACGCGTGGTTCCTCGTCCGCGCGGACGGCGCCACCGTTGGCCTCGCCTGCGGCGTCCCCGAGCCCGACGACGACGCCGGGCGTCACCTCGTCGGGATGTGGGTCGAGCCGGCGTTCCGGGGGCGGGGCCTCGCGGACCTGCTCGTCGCGGCCGTCATGGCGTGGGCGCGCCGGGCGCGGGCGGAGTACGTGGCGCTGTGGGTCGTGGACGGCAACGACCGCGCGCTCGGGTTCTACGAGCGCCTCGGCTTCGAGGCCACCGGGGAGCGCCAACCGCTGCCGGGGAACCCCGACGTCATGGAGGCTCGGATGCGGCTCCTCCTCTGAGGGCAGGCCCCGTCACACCGACACGGAGGCGCGGCGGTCGAGGGCGAGCTCGAGCGCCGGGCCGCCGACGAGCGGGACCCGGTGGGCGCGCGGGTGGTGGCCCGACGCGCTGACCAGCAGGATCACGTGCTCGCCCGGGCGCACGCGGGCCGGGTCGACGACGGCCGTGAACGCCCCGGCGGCGTCGGCGAGCACGCGAGCGAGCTGGACGCCCGCCGCGTCGATGACGGTGGTGACGGCCCCGGGGACCGGGAGCCCGCGGCCGTCGCGCACGACGCCCCGCACGAGGGCGCGCGCGTCGGATGCCTCGTCGACGACCACCTCGGCCTCCGCCACCTCGGCCTCTGCCACCTCCGGGGCCGCCGCCCGCACCCGCCGTCGCCGTTCCACCACCGACAGCGCCGCCGCTGTCACGGCCGCCACGAGCGCTGCCGCCACCAGCAGCGTCCACCCCGCCCGCACCGACCCGAACTCCGAGGGCTGGCCGGTGGTGTGCGCGCCGACGACGGAGACGAGCAGCGCGACGCCCAGCACCGACCCCACCTGCCGCGCGGTGTTGATCAGCGACGACCCGGACCCCCACTGCGGGGCGGGCAACGCGGAGCCGACCACCGAGGACAGCGTCGGCAGGAGCAGCCCGACCCCGAGGCCGGTGAGCAGCTGGCCCGGCAGCATCCCGCCGACGTAGTCGGGGGTCACGCCGAGGTGCAGCAGCCACCACGTCGGGCCGGCGGCGAAGGCCAGGGCACCGAGGAAGGCGACCGGCCCGATCCCGAGCCGGCCCGAGAGGCGCCCGGCCAGCCGCGAGACCACCACGACGACGAGCGGACCGGCGGCGAGCCCGAGCCCCGCGGCCTGCGGCGACCAGCCCCACGTGCCCGTCATGTAGAGGACGTTGACCACGAGCATCGCCGCGAACCCGGTCGTGAACGCCACCATGACCAGCGATGCGAGCGCCACGACGGGCACCCGGAGCACGGCGAGGTCCAGCGCCGGGACCGGGTGGCGGCGCGAGCGCAGCACCACCAGCACGAGCCCGACGACCGCGACGCCGAGCCCGGTGAGGACCTCGGGCGCGTCCCAGCCGGCGTCGGGTGTGCGGACGAGCGCGAAGGCGAGCGCCCCGACGCCGACGACGATGCCGAGCGCACCCAGCAGGTCGGGCATCCCGGTGCGGGCGACAGCGGGGTCGCGCAGCACGCGCCGCCCGGCCACGAACGCGACGATCCCGACGGGCACGTTGACCAGGAACACCCAGTGCCACGAGAGCTCGACGAGCAGCCCGCCCAGCGGGGGGCCGAGGGCCGCGGCGACCGCGCCGATCGAGGCCCACGTCCCGACGGCGCGGGTGCGCCGCTCGGCGGGGTAGGCCGCCAGCAGCAACGACAACGACGTCGGGACGACGAGGGCCGCGCCGAGGGCCTGGACCGCCCGCGCCGCGACCAGCAACCACACCCCCGGGGCGGCGGCGCAGGCGGCCGAGGCGAGGGTGAAGACCGCGAGCCCGACGAGGAACACCCGGGCGTGGCCGAAGCGGTCGGCGACCCGGCCGGCCAGCGCGAGGAAGGCCGCGAAGACCACGGTGTAGCCGTTGAGGATCCACGACATCTGCCCGAGGTCGGTGCCCGGGAAGTCCGCGCGGATGTCCGGGAACGCGATGTTGACGATGAACAGGTCGAGGCTCGACAGGAACGCCGCGGCCGAGGTGACGAGCAGGACGGCGCCGGGGCGGGCGGTGCTCATGGCGATCCTTCCGGAGAGTGTCGGACCGATCGGTCCCGTCCGGCCGCCGAGTGAGCGAGCGGCACTCTCGGGCGCATAGAAGCAGCGAGAGTGCCGTTCGCTCCGGGAGGGTGGACCGCGGGCGCGACTCGCCGACCCGTCCCGCCCCACGACGTCGGACCGGGTTGAGACGATGGGGCGGTGACGGTGACCGCGGCGCGTACCCAGACACCCGAGCAGGGGCTGGACCCCGAACAGCGGGCCGCGGTGCTCGCGCCGCGCGGCCCGGTCTGCGTGCTCGCCGGCGCGGGCACGGGCAAGACCCGGACGATCACGCGCCGCATCGCCCACCTGGTGCGCTCCGACCAGGTCCGGCCGGGCCAGGTCCTCGCGGTCACGTTCACCGCCCGGGCGGCGGGGGAGATGCGCACCCGGCTGCGGGACCTCGGCGTCGGGGGCGTGCAGGCCCGGACCTTCCATGCGGCCGCCCTGCGCCAGCTGCGCTACTTCTGGCCCCGCGCGGTCGGTGGCGAGGTGTGGCCGGTGCTCGACAACAAGATGCGCTTCGTCGGCCAGGCCGCCCAGCGCGCGAACGCCGCCACCACGCGGGAGTCGCTGCGCGACCTCGCGAGCGAGATCGAGTGGGCCAAGGCCTGCCTCGTCGCGCCCGACGCGTACGCCGAGGCCGCCACCCGCACCCAGCGCGACACCCCCGCGCCCGTCGCGCAGGTCGCCCAGGTCTACGAGACCTACGAGCACCTCAAGAACCGCGCCGAGCAGCTCGACTTCGACGACCTGCTGATCCACACCGCGGGCGCGCTGGAGGGCTCGGCCGAGGTCGCCGACGAGTTCCGCGAGCGCTACCGGTGCTTCGTCGTCGACGAGTTCCAGGACGTCACCCCGCTGCAGCACCGGCTGCTCTCGGCCTGGCTCGGCGGGCGGGACGACCTCACCGTCGTCGGCGACGCCAACCAGACGATCTACTCGTTCGCCGGCGCCAGCCCCACCTATCTGCTCGACTTCCCGCGGACGTTCCCCGACGCCGAGGTGGTGCGCCTCGTGCGCGACTACCGCTCGACCCCGCAGGTCGTGGCCGCCGCCAACACGGTCATCGGGGCCGCCCGCGGTCGGGCCGCCGGGTCGCGGCTGCGCCTCGAGGGGCAGCGCCCGCCCGGTCCCGCGCCGGACTTCGCCGAGCACGACGACGAGCCCGCCGAGGCCGCCGCGGTGGCCCAGCAGATCTCCGAGCTCGTGGCCGACGGGGTGCCCGCGGCCGAGATCGCCGTGCTCTACCGGGTCAACGCGCAGTCCGAGGGCTACGAGCAGGCGCTGGCGGACGCCGGGATCCCGTACCAGGTGCGCGGCGGGGAGCGGTTCTTCCAGCGCACCGAGGTCCGCAACGCGATCGCGGCCCTGCGCACCCTCGCGGGGCGGGTCGAGGGCGGGCCCGAGGGCGTCGTCGGCGCGGACGTCGTCACGACGGTGCGGGCGGTGCTGGGGGAGCAGGGCCTCACCGAGACGCCGCCGCCCGGTGGCGCGGCCGACGGTGCGCAGCGGCAGCGCTGGGAGTCGCTGCGTGCGCTGTCCGAGCTCGCGTCGGACCTCGTCGAGAGCCTCCCGGAGACCACGCTCGCCGGGTTCCTCACCGAGCTGAACACGCGCGCCCAGGCCCAGCACCCCCCGACGGTGCAGGGCGTGACGCTGGCCTCGCTGCACGCCGCGAAGGGCCTCGAGTGGGACGCGGTGTTC
>NZ_JBVPVA010000826.1:0-2008 GCF_055612215.1 Actinomycetospora sp.
GACACCATGCCCGAGCTGCACTGGCAGTACGGCTATCCCTTCGCGCTCGGGCTGATGGTCGTCGCGTCCGTGGCGCTCTACCTCGTCTTCAAGCGCCGCGGCTGGTTGTAGCGCGCCTACGCGCCCGGCGCGGCCGGGACGGGCGGCTCCGCCGGCAGCACGTCGAGCCCGGCGCGGATCCCCTCGCCGAGCATCCGGATCTCGTCCTCGGTGATGGTCAGCGGTGGCGAGACGGCGACGCCCTTGCCCAGCCCGCGCACGAGCACCCCGGCGTCGCGGGCCCCGCGCAGCAGCGCGTTCGGCGCGTCGGGCACCGAGGAGAGGACGTCGGGGGTGAGCTCCACGGCGGCGAGCAGCCCCGTCCCGGCACGGACCTCGGCGACGTACGGGTGCTCGCGCAGCGGGGCGAGCGCGGCCTCGAGGGCGCCCTCGAGCTCCCGGCCGCGGGGGATGAGGCCCTCGCGCTCGTAGACGTCCAGCGTCGCGAGGCCGGCCGCGCAGCACGTCGGGTGCCCGGCGTAGGTCGGCCCGTGGCGCAGCGTGCGCTCGCCCGGCGTCGTCCACCAGGGCGCCGCCACCTCGGGGGAGACCAGGACCCCGCCGAGGGGCAGGTAGCCCGACGTCACGCCCTTCGCGAAGGTCACCAGGTCGGGCTGCACCCCGTAGCGCTCGATCCCGAACCAGGTGCCGAGCCGCCCGAACCCGCAGATGACCGCGTCGATCACGAGCAGCACGCCGTGGTCGCGGCAGAGCTGCGCGACCCCCTCGACGTAGCCCGGCGGCGGGATGTGCACCCCGCCCGCGCCGGTCACCGGTTCCATGACGAACGCCGCGATCCGCTCCGCCCCGACGTCGGCGAACACCTTCTCCACGCCCTCGAGGTCCTGCGGCGCGACGGTGTTCTCCCCGGCCAGCACGCCCCAGCCCTCGCGGTTGGCCGGGATGCCGACGATCGAGGTCCCGTAGCCGTGCGTGCCGTGGTAGCCGGTCTCGCGGGAGACGACGTGGACCCGCTGGTGCTCGCCCCGGGCCTGCCAGTACCCGCGGGCCAGCTTCACCGCGGTGTCGATCGCGTCGGCGCCCCCGGACCCGAAGAACACCTTGGTCTCCCCGGGGCTCATCGGGGCGAGCGCCGAGAGCCGGTCGGCGAGCTCCAGGGCCGGGCGGTTCGCGATGTCGGCGAAGCACGAGTACGCCTCGAGCTGCGCCATCTGCCGCATCGCGGCCTCGACGATCTCGGTCCGCCCGTGCCCGACGTTGGCGTACCAGAGGCTCGCGCAGCCGTCGAGATAGCGCCGGCCGGCCTCGTCGTACACCCAGACGCCGTCGGCGTGGTCGACGACGAACTCGTGGTCCCGGACGGCGGCCATGTCGGAGAAGGGGTGCCAGAGGGTTCCCATGGGAGCCGATTGTGGTCGCTCGCGGGGCGCGTGGCACCCACCTAGCGTCCGGGGTGTGGAGGTCCGGCCGTGCCGCGTCGAGGAGGCGGTGACGCTCGCCTTCGAGCCGGAGCACTTCCCGGCTCGCTTCGGGCTGCGCCTCGCGCCCGGCTGGGCGGTGCACGGCGCCCTCGAGCCGACCGTCGACGCGCTCGAGGCGGGCGTCGACCCGGCCTGGCTGACGCACCTGCTCGTGCTGGGCGGGACGGTCGTGGGCATGGGCGGGTTCACCGGGCCGCCGTGCGACGGCGAGGTCGAGATCGGCTACCAGGTCGCGCCCGCCTACCGGGGCCGGGGGATCGCGACGGCGGCCGTGCGGGCCTGGGTCGCCCGGGCCCGCGCGGCGGGGCTGCGGCGGGTGGTGGCGCGCACCGATCCCCGGCCCGGACCGTCGGCGACGGTGCTCGCGCGCACCGGCTTCGTCCGGGACCCGGGTCGCGACGACGACTGCCGCTGGTGGCGTCTCGATCTCGGGTGACGATCACGACGGGTGCGATCAGGACACGAGCGGCGATCCGGGACCGTGCGACACAGGTCGCCACGCCCCGGCGTCCCGTCGAGGGGGCGGA
>NZ_JBVPVA010000314.1:0-15819 GCF_055612215.1 Actinomycetospora sp.
TCGTGACGCCGCCCACGACGATGAACACCTGCAACCCCAGACCGAAGGACAGTCCAGCGGCGAGCAGGGTGGAGAAGCCGTTGCGGGCGGCGTGTGCGACGCGCAACCCGCGGGAGATCAGCAGCAGGTAGACGACCAGGACCGCGGCCAGCCCGGTCAGCCCGAGCTCCTCACCGATGCCGGCGATGATGAAGTCGGTGTTGGCCAGCGGGACCAGATCCGGACGCCCGACCCCGAGCCCGGTCCCGAGCATCCCGCCGTAGGCCAGCCCGAACAGGCCCTGGGAGAGCTGGTAGCCGGTGTTGGCGTAGTCGGCGAACGGATCCTGCCAGTTCGCCACCCGGACCTGGACGTGGGGGAATAGGTAGTAGGCCAGCACGCTGGTCGCGGCGAAGAAGCCCAGCCCGAGCAGCACCCACGATACCCGCTCGGTGGCGATGTAGATCATCGCGAGGACAATCCCGAAGAACAGCAGCGACGCGCCGAGCTCTTTCTCCAGAGCCAGCACCCCCACCGCGGCCAACCACGCGAGCACCAGCGGCGCCAGATCGCGGGGCCGCGGGAGCTCCATGCGCCCGATCCGGCGCCCGGCTGTGCCGAACAGCGCCCGCTTCTCGACCAGGAACGCCGCGGCGAACACGATCACCGCGAGTTTGGCGAACTCACCGGGCTGCAGCGACACCGGACCGACCCGGATCCACAGTTTCGCCCCGTTGACCTGGGAGATGCTCGCCGGAAGCACCCCGGGCAGCACCAGCCCGAGCAGCCCCGCCAGCCCGAACAGGTACCCGTATCGCGCCAGCACCCTGTGATCGCGCAAGCGCCACAGCACGACGACGAGTAATGCCACGGACCCGGTGGCCCACGCCAGCTGCCGCGCCGCATCCGCCGACGGCGCCAGATCGTTCGAGGTCGCCGCGGAGGCGCCGCTGGCCAGATCCAAGCGATGGATCATCACCAGACCCAGCCCGGTCAGCAGCGCAACACACGGCAGGATCAGCGGGTCCGCGTAGGGCGCCCAGCGGCGCACCGCCAGGTGCGCCCCGGCGAACAAGCCAAAGTAGGCCAGCCCCAGATACCCCAACGCGGGATCCACGGTGTTGGCCTGATCGATCTCCACCGCCACCAACGCCGCCGTGGTGATCACCGCCGCTGCCACCAACAACACCAGTTCCACGCGACGTCCGGTCGAGCGCTTCACCGGGCCCGTCGTGGCGCGCCCGCTCTGCCCGGGTCGGGGGGCGGAGGTGTCGGATGGTGAGGGACGCGGGGGTGCGGCCATCAGCGGGGCAGCTCCTTGTCGGTGTCAGTGTCGGTGTCGTGGGTCCTGCTGATGCGTCGGGCCTGCTGGTGGGTGCCACCGGCCGCGATGGCCAGGTCCCACGCCTCCACGTTCACTTCCCGTCCTGAGTGCACACTTGCACCTTCGTTTGACTATACGGTGGGTGGCGAGGTCCTCGAGGCTTCCTACCTCGGTGGTCATAGCCACGGCAGGGACGGAGCGGAGGTTTCTGAAAGGCCGCTACCGGCGCCGCCGTAGCGGCGCGCGCGACCCGGAGCGCCAGGTGTGAGCTCTCGAATCGCCGCGCGAGTCCTGGCGCGTCGAGGGCTGGGCCGAGCCCGCTTCCACATTCGATACGGCACACCACGATTAGCCCGGTACTCGCCCTCGGGCGGCACCCGTCCGCGGCGTTCGGGACTTCGCCGGGCACCGCGATGCGCGCTGTACCTGCTGGGAGCAGCTGGGGGCGTCAGCCGCCGGGCACGCGCGAGGGGCTGGGTACCGGCGATGCCGAGGTGGGCGCCCTCGTAGCGTGCGGGTGTACCGGCGCCCGGAGCTGAGATGGCACCGTGTCGGCGGATATCGGGACCGCCAGAACCAGCACGACGATCCCCAAGAACATCAACATCCCGCCGGCCGGCTGGGCCATCGGCAGGCGACGCGCGGATGACGGGCCGTGCCCGGTCTCGCTGGCGACCATCCACAACCCGACCAGCAACACGAGCATCGCTGCAGCCGCAGCCCCCGAAGGACCTATCAGAGCCACCTTGCGTGGACCTCCTCGATGAGTCCCACCCGTGGGCGGGAGGTGTCGGTCGCCATCGCCATCGGTGGAGATGCCGAGGCGACGTTGGCCCGGATTCCATGTGTGTGTCGTGAGAGTTCCGCACCGCACCGCGACGTCTCTTCTCGCCGATCCGTCCTTCGGGCAGGCGACACCGCCTTCGTTGCGCTCCGCGGAGCTCCCGGTGAGGGCGCGAGATCACCGGTGGTTGGCAGGGCGTTCAGCCCGGAGGAGAACCGGGGAGCTGCTGGCGCTGGAGGCCGTGCACCGCCACGAACGCGCTAGTGCTCGCTCAGCGTCGTGACTTGCGCGTATGCCGGTCGCCCGGCCGCCGCGAACAGGACACCCTGCCGCCAGAAGGGACCTGTTCGAGGCTGTCGGTGTGGCTGACCTCTGGAGATGAGGGTCCAGGTGCGGACGCGGTGGCCTCTTCGCGCCCTGCCCAGGAGCTTAGCTCGTGAGCTGCTGCCATCGGGTCGTGGCGAGTCGGTGCCGATGGTGATGGGAGTGAGGTCGCCGTCGATGTTGACGTGTTCGCAGAAGACCGCCCTTGCCAGGCTAGTCAAACGGTTGTAGGACCACTGCTGTCCGTGCGGGGTCCACCCCCGGCGCGCCCGGCGGGCGGCCAGGAACCCACGGAGGACCTTGCCGCGCTGCGCGGGCAGCTCACCTCCTCCCTCGATGGCCGTGCCGGTAACCAGTGAGCTTCAGTTGACCGACCTGGCACACCCCAAGGAGCCCGATCCATGACCTCTGCGGCGGCAGACCCCACCTAAAGTCCCCGCCCCCTCGTCGGCACCCCAGCGGCAGCGGAGTCGTTGCGGACCAACGCCCAGCAGCTACACGGCGGGGCCGACGCGGGCATCGTCACTCCGGCCCATGTCGAGGCGGATGGGTCTCGGTGGTGGAACCTGCACGACCTACGCCGCGAGCCCGCGGCCTATCTCGACGACCACCCCGATGAAGACCCACGACGGTGACCTATCCAAAGGCTTGGACGATGGCGTCGTTCGTGCAAGTCCGCTGCCGGTGCCGCACCGCGACAACCGTCACCAGCGTCATCGCATGGCATAGGTCCGCGGACGGGGAAGCGATCCGCTCGCGCCGCGTGACGCCGAGCGAGATCGTCGACGACAGCGCAGTCCTCACCCGACCGCCCCGCTGACGAGCGCCTGTGCGAGCTGGACCCCGACACGGGGATGACGAGGACCGGTGAGCGGGCCGGAATTGTCGTACGAAGCGGTCGGGCTCGCCCCTGCCTTTCTGAACCGACCGTCGCCATCGGGCCGCGCCCACGCAGCGCCAGGTTGAGGGGCCACTCGAACACCTCGAGACGCTGCTGGGGGGTGCGGGCTTTCTCCGCCGTCGCGGGCAGCCCGCTCTGGCTCGGCCTCTTTCCGCCGAGGCGTTCGCCCGCGTGCAGGACCTGGCCCGAGGAGTTTCGCTTGGGAGAGCTCGCACCGAGCTCCGGGGCGGCGGTTTGCCGGCGCGGCCGATACGAGGGCTGACCACTGGCCGGGTGGCCGCGGGAAAGGTTGGACTCTCGATTATTTGTTTGATTGTGGTCTGTTCGGAGCCGCGGTGAGCTGCGAGAATGTGCCAGGTGGCCCTGCGCGTTCCTCCGCGCGTCCGAGGGCCATCCCCCACCGCTCGGCCCCCACGGGCGGTGGGGTCCGGCCGTTGCGGAGGTCGCTTGGTCGGCTGAGGCCGACGGTTCCCGGTCCCGGGTGCTTGTGGCGGTGAACCGGCTGTGAGGTCGGCCGCGTCTCGCCTGAGGTTTTTGGTTTGGCTGCGCGTTCCGTTGCTGGTGCTGCATGGTGGCCTTGAGTGCGTTGCCGGCCCCTGTGGCTGACTTAGGGCTGGGCGTTCAGGCTCTGCGTCGCCGACGCTGGGCGGGTGTGGAGTGCCTGAGCTTCTCGTGGTGGGCGACGGCGAGGCCGACCATGTCGATCACGTAGGGGTCGTCGACCGCGTAGAACTGGTGTCTGCCCGCGCGGCGGGCGGACACGAGCCCGGCCATCTTGAGCTTGCCGAGGTGGTGGCTGACCGTGGCCACGGATTGTCCGACCCGGTGCGCGAGGGTTCCCACGTCGCTTTCTCCGGCGGCGAGCGCGCAGAGCAGCTCGAGGCGCACGGTGGCCGAGAGCAGCCCGAAGGTCGCAGCGGCGTCCTGGATGACCTCGGGGTCGTGCTCGTTGTGGACGGGTTGGGCCGATGGCGGCACGTGCGGTCCTCCCCGGGGCGGGCCTGGAGCGTCCCGCTTAGTTGGATGGGCATTTGACAGCATCAGGTTCGCGTCGGTCCAGCACATCCTCCTCACATGTTCCGGACGCGGCGGCACCCCCCCGGGCGGGTCCAGGCCCGAGGCAGGGTGTGCGAGGTCCGACGAGGTCCACGACCTCGGTGGGCGTGCCCGCGAGAGGCGGTGCTCAGAGGCGTCTGTGGTCATCGTCGAGCAACCTCGCGACGCAGACCGCCGGCTCGTCGAGGCCCGCCACCAGCGGGACGGGCTGTTCGACCCGCTCGCCTCCTGCGTCGTCGCCTTCTGCCGGGAGCGTGGATGCCCCGCTTTGTCCAGCGATCCGACGCGCCCGCAGCGCCCCGACAACTCCCTCGAGATCGACCTTCTCTGACGGAGGGAGCGGGCCAGCAGCGCCTCAGACAAGCTCGCCTCGTGGGGCTGTGGGTGAGGCCGAATTTGGCTGCCTGGACTCCTGGTCAGTCGACGGGCCTCGAGGGCGAAGGTCGGCGGGCTGGTTGAGCTGCCCGACCATCCGTCGCTCGGCACGGCCTCGGAGTCCACATGGCTGGGTTGCCCCCAGCCAGCCGTCCGGGCCCGGCCGCTGGCGGCCACCACTCGACGTGAGGAACCAGCCGGAGCCCGTAGATAGGGCTGCTGGCCGGGTGACCGGCTCGAGATGGCGTTCATGCCCGTTACATGACTGCTGGGCAGGCTGCGCGCCATGAGCACCACGTCCGGACCCGGGTCGAGGTCGCGGTGGGCGTCCGCGGGTGTCGCGGGAGCAATGCTGCTCGGGGTGGCGCTGGCCGCCTGTGGCGGGGCGCCGTCGTCCGCCACCGGCGCCCCAGTGTCGAGCCCGGCAGCTGCGCCCGGGCCGGCGTCGGCGGCCCCGCCACCCCAGACCGCGGCCCCGGTGTCGTCGCCTGAGGTCAACCCGGCCGGCGACATTCCTGACACCCAGGCCTATGTGCCCTTTTACTCTCCGGACGGGCTGTTTACGGTGTCGGTCCCGGAGGGCTGGGGCCGCTCGAGTGAGGGCCCGGTCACTGTGTTCACCGACAAGCTGAACACGGTGCGGATCGAGGCCGCGCCGCGGCCCGCGCCGCCCACCGTGGACTTGGCGCGGGCCCGGGAGCTGCCCGCCCTGGCCGGGTCGGTCCCGGGCTTCGCGCCGGGCCAGGTCAGTGCGGTCACCCGCCCGGCCGGGCCGGCGGTGCTGATCACCTACCAGGCCGGTTCGCCCCCGGATCCGGTGACCGGGAAGTCCAGGCTCGACGCGGTCGAGCGCTACGAGTTCTTCCACTCAGGCGCGCAGGTCACCCTGACCCTGTCCGGCCCGGTGGGCGCCGACAACGTCGACCCCTACCGGATGATCACCGACTCGCTGCGCTGGCTGCGATGACACCGGCGGGGTCCTCTCATCCGGCCGACCCTCGAGCGGGAGTTCGGCCGGAGTCGGTGGCGGACGCGGCGGGCGACCCGTCTGCGGCGCTGGCGGCGCGGTCGCTGCACCGGTTCTTCCGGGTCGACGGGCAGGAGACGCTGGCGCTGCGGGGGGTGTCGCTGGCGGTCGCGGCCGGGGAGATGGTCGCGGTGGTCGGCCCGTCGGGGTCGGGCAAGTCGACCTTGTTGGCGTGCTTAGCCGGGCTCGACGAGCCCGACGCCGGCTTCGTGACCGTCGCCGGGCAGACATTGAGCCACCAATCGGAGCGGGCGAGGACCCGGATCCGGGCTCACCACATCGGACTGTTGTTCCAGTCGGCGAACCTGATTGAGCACCTGAGCGTGGCCGGGAACCTCACCCTGGTCCAGCAGTTACTCGATCGCGCGGGGCGCCCTGACCGGGCGGGGCTGCTGGCCGCGGTTGGGCTCGCCGACCGGGCCCGGGCCTACCCCAGCGAGCTTTCCGGTGGGGAAGCGGCCCGCGCCGGGCTAGCGGTCGCGCTGGCCAACCAGCCCGCGGTGCTGCTGGCCGACGAACCCACCGGGGAGCTCGACACCACCACCGAAGCCGGCATCCTGACCTTGCTCCGCGCGGCCACCGGTCGGGGCGCCGCGGTACTGGTGGCCAGCCACAGCCCTGTGGTGGCGGACGCCGCCGACCGTGTGCTCACGCTGGTGGACGGGACGCTGTCCCCGTGACCGCCGGCCCGGTCCCGACGTCCGGGCCCCCCGGTCGGCGCGCTCCCGCACCCGAGGGGGAGCTGGTGCGCTGCACGGGGGTCAGCCGTCGCCACGGCGACCCGACCACCGGGGTGCTGGCCGTCGCGGAGGTCAGTTGCGCGGTGCGGGCTGGGATGCGGGTGGCGCTGACCGGGCCGTCGGGTTCGGGCAAGTCCACCCTGCTGCACCTGATCGCCGGGCTGGACCGCCCCACCGGCGGGAGCATCATCTGGCCCGGCCTTGACGGACCGCCGGTCGGGCGACCGGACGCGGTCGGGGTGGTCTTCCAAGGACCCAGCCTGTTGCCCGACCTCGACGTCACCGAGAACGTGGCCCTACCGTTGCTGTTCGCCGATGTTCCCGCCGAGCAGGCCGCTGCCCGCGCGGCGGCGGCCCTGGCCCGTCTAGGGATCAGCGACTTGGCCGTCAAGTTGCCCGAGGAGCTCTCTGGGGGCCAGGCCCAGCGGGTGGCCACCGCCCGGGTGCTGGCCGGGCGGCCCCAGCTGATCCTGGCCGACGAACCCACCGGTCAGCTCGACCGACGCACCGGCGCGCAGGTCATCTCGGTGCTGCTCGAGGCCGCCGAGGAGCTCGACGCCGCTCTGCTGGTCGCCACCCACGATCTCAGCGTGGCCGAGCGCCTCACCGAGCGGTGGCCGATGCGCGATGGGCACCTCTGCACTGCGACCGACACCACCACCGCCACCGGGACCGCCACCAGGGACGGGGGCGACCGGTGACGTTGCTGTGGCTGGCCGGGCTGCTGCGCCGTCGCGGCACGCGGCTGGTCGCAGCCGCCGCCGGGGTGGCGGTCGCGGTCGCGCTGCTGGCCAGCCTGGGCGCGTTCCTGGCCGGGTCGAAAGCCGCGATGACCCAGCGGGCCGCGGCCGCGGTCGCGGTGGACTGGCAGGTGCAGGTTCAACCGGGGGCTGACCCGGCTGCCGTGCTCGACGCGGTGCGCTCTACGCCGGGTACGACCGCGGCGCTGCCGGTGGGGTTCGCCCCCATCAGCGGCTTGAGCGCCACCACCACCACCGGGACCAGCGCGGCCAGCACCCAGAGTACCGGGCCGGGGGTGGCGCTGGGCCTACCGGCGGACTACCCGGCGGTGTTCCCCGACGCGGTCCGCGTCCTCGCCGGCGCCCCGACCGGGACGCTGCTGGCCCAGCAGACCGCGGCCAACCTGCACGCCGCACCCGGCGACACCGTGGTCATCGGGCGCCCCGGGCTGGCCCCGGTGCCGGTCCGGGTCGACGGGGTCGTCGCCCTGCCCCAAGCGGATTCGCTGTTCCAGCAGGTTGGTGCGCCCGCCGGCGCCCAACCCGCTGCGCCCCCGGACAACGTGGTGCTGCTGCCGCAAACCCTGTGGCACACCGTGTTCGACCCGGTCGCCGCCAGCCACCCTGACCCGGCCCGGCCCGATCCGGTCACCACTCAGATCCACGTCGCCCGCAGCCATCAGCTGCCCGCCGACCCCGCCGCGGCCTACACCGTGGTCACCGGCGCCGTCCGTAACCTCGAGGTCCGCGCCGCGGGGACCGCGCTGGTCGGGGACAACCTGGGCGCGACCCTGGGCAAGGCCCGCGAGGACGCCGCCTATGCCCAGGTGCTGTTCCTGTTCCTCGGCGCGCCCGGCGCGGTTCTGGCCGGGCTGCTCACCGCGGCGATCACTGCCACCGGCGCCGCGCGCCGCCGCGCGGAGCAGGCCTTGTTGCGGGCTCGGGGCGCCCGGGCCGGCGCGCTGCTCAGGCTCGCCGGCGTCGAAGCCGCGGCGGTCGGGAGCGCCGGCAGCTTGGTCGGGCTCGGCGTCGCCGCGGGGATCGGCCGATGGGCATTCGGGTCGGCCGCCTTTGGCGCCACCGCGGCCACCGCCGTCGGCTGGGCACTGGGCGCTGCCGCCGTCGGGCTCGGGATCGCCGCGGCAACGGTGCTGCTGCCCGCGTGGCGGGACCTGCGCGCGGTGACCGTCGTGGCCGGCCGGTCAGCGCTCGGGCGCGCCAACCGACCGTGGTGGGCCCGTTACGGCCTGGACGTCGCGCTGCTCGCGGCCTCGGGTCTGGTGTTCTGGGCCGCCTCCGCGGGCGGGTATCAGCTGGTGCTCGCCCCCGAAGGGGTCCCGGCCATCTCGGTGTCCTACTGGGCCTTCGCCGGGCCTGCCCTGCTCTGGGCCGGGGCCGCGCTGCTGGCCTGGCGCCTGGCCGACCTGCTGCTCGACCGCGGCCGGGGCCTGCTCGGGCGCGGGCTGCGCCCGGTGGCGGGCCCTCTCGCGCCGACCGCGGCGGCGATGATGGCCCGGCGCCGCCGGCCGCTGGCCCGTTCGATCGTACTGCTCGGGCTCGCGCTCGCCTTCGCCGTCTCTACGGCCACCTTCAACGCCACCTACCAGGCTCAGGCCGAGGCCGACGCGCAGTTGACCAACGGTGCCGACGTCACCGTCACCACCTCGCCGGGCGCCGCGGTCGGCCCCGCCGCCGCCGAACCTCTCGCCCGGGTCCCCGGGGTCCGGTCGGTGGAGCCGCTGCAGCACCGCTTCGCCTACGTCGGCGCCGACCTGCAAGATCTCTACGGGGTCAACCCCCAGACCATCACCCGGGCCACCACCGTGACCGACCAGTACTTCCAGGGCGGTACCGCCGCCGGGCTGCTCGACCGCCTCGTCGCCGCTCCCGACTCCATCCTGGTCAGCGCCGAAACCGTCAGAGACTTTCAGCTCCAGTCCGGCGACCTACTGCGACTGCGGCTGCCCGACGCCCGCACCGGGGCGCCGGTGACCGTCCCGTTCCACTACGCCGGGATCGTCACCGAGTTCCCCACCGCCCCCAAGGACAGCTTCCTGGTCGCCAACGCCTCCTACGTGGCCGCGGCCACCGGCAGCGACGCCGTCGGTGCGTTCCTCGTCGACACCGGCGGCCACGACAGCAGCGTCGTCGCCGCCCGCATCCGCGCGGAGCTGGGTCCGGCCGCCACCGTCACCGACATCGCCACCGTGCGGGGCAGCGTGGGCTCCAGCCTGACCGCAGTCGACCTGGCCGGCCTGACCCGCGTCGAGCTCGGTTTCGCGCTCGGCTTGGCCGCCGCCGCGGGCGGGCTGGTGCTCGCCCTGGGCCTGACCGAACGCCGCCGCAGCTTCGCCATCGCCACCGCCCTGGGCGCCCGCCCCGGGCAGTTGCGGCGCCTGGTCACTGCCGAGACCGTTGTGCTCGCCGTCGTCGGGCTGCTCCCCGGCGCCGCCACCGGATGGGTCCTCTCCGAGATGCTGGTCGCCGTACTCACCGGCGTGTTCGACCCCCCACCCGCGGCGCTGAGCGTGCCCTGGACCTACCTCGGCGCCGTCGCTGCGATCACCCTCGCCGCCCTGGCCGCCGCCACCGCGCTGGCTACGCAGCGAGCCCGGCGCCCCGCCGCCGCGCTCCTGCGCGAATTGTGACGCTCCCGGTCCCCGCCGCGGCGCGTCGGTGGGCCCCCGACCGTTGCCCTCACCCGGCCTGGAATCTTTGCCGGCGACCGCTTGCGGGCCCGGTCCGCCCGAACGGGCCCCGGGGCGATCGCCCGCTCCTCGGCGCCGACGCCCGCTCCCGGCGTTGAATGGGTCGCGGTGACCGGGAGGTCACCTGTGGCGGCGACTCCGCCGGGCAACCGCAGCGCGACGGGCCGGAGTGGCCCGTCAGCGCCGGCGCAGCAGGCGTAGCAGCAGCGGTGGGCGCCCGCCGTAGCCTTCGGCCTCGAACGCGGCCACCGCGATCCGGGGCAGGTCCCGGACCGCGGCGAACATCAGAAACCGGGGCACCCAGGAGGGGTCGAACCGGGCGTTGAACCGGTAAAGCGTCTCGATCTGCCACCATCGCGACGCCACGCGCAGACACCGCGCCCACAGCCGCGCGACCGGGCCGGCCCCGATCCGCTGCCCGCGCTCGAGGGCGGCGCGGAACACCGCGAAGTTCAGCGAAACCCGCGAGACCTCCAGGCCGCGGCAGGCGGCGAGCAGGTCGACGATGAGCAGCTCGTTGAGTCCGTTCTCCGGCATGGACGCGTCGCGGATCATCAGATCCAGCGACAGGCCGTCCGGGCCCCAAGGCACGAAGGCCAGCAGCGCGCGGACCTGGCCCTCGAGGGTGGCGCTGACCACCACGACGTCCGGGTCGCACTCGGGGTGACCGAACCGGGACAGCGCCATGGAGAAGCCCCGCTCGGCCGGGGTGCCGCGCCAACCCTCGACCGTGGCGCGCAGCGCGGTGAGCTCGCTACCCGGGATGTCCGCCAGGCGCCGCACCTGGGTGTGGTAGCCGGCGCGGCGGACCCGGGACACCGCCTGGCGCACATTGCGCATCGCCCGACCCTGTACCGAGAACGTCGCGACGTCGACGACGGCTTCGTCGCCGAGCTCGAGGGCATCCAGCCCGCCGTGACGGGTCCACGCCTTCGCGCCCGGTTCGGAGCAGCCCAGCACCGCGGGCACCCACCCGTAGCGCCGGCACAGCGCCACGAACTCTGTGATCGCGCCCGGCCAGGCTTCGACGTCGCCGAGCGGGTCTCCCGAGGCCAGCGCCACCGCGGCGAGCACTCGGTAGCTGACCGCGGCCTTGCCGCTGGCCGAGAACACCACCGCCTTGTCATCGCGCAACGCGAAATAGCCCAACGAGTCGCCGCGGCCGTGCTGGGCGAGCAGGCCGCGTACCGCGGCGTCCTCACCGCTGGTCTTACTCGGGCGCGGCTCGCCCGAGCGCAGCAGGAAATAGCCCCCGATCAGCACCGCGGCCACCCCGAAGCTCAGCCCCAGCGCGGCGGTCAGGTCATCGACCCAGTCCACTCGGAACCCGACCGGGCCGCTGACCCCGACCAACGCCAACGCGGCGTGCTCGACCCGCGCCAAGGTGCTCGGGTTTCCGACGAGCAGCGAGGGCCGCACGAACAGCATCGCCAGCTCGAGCAGGAACCCGCCGCCCACCAGCTGCAGCACCACCCGCGCCGCCGCCAGCCGACCGACCGGGTCGGGCACCGCGGTGAACTCCCGGCGCGCGCCCAACAGCCCAGCCAGCACGAGCGCCACCGCGCCGGCCAGCACCGCGTGCCGACCGATCCCGTGCATTACCAGCAGCACGACACAAACCGCGACGGTGAGCTGCCAGGCCCGGCGTTTGCCGCGGCGCAGCCCGGTGGCCAGCATCACCAGCCCGACACCGGCCACCCCGGTGATCACCAGCGCGGCCTCCGACGCGGTCGGCACACCGAACCACAACTCGACCCGCAGCCGCCGGTGCCAAAGCGGGGTGATCAGCGAGAGCACCGCGAGCAGTCCGATCAGCCGCACCGCCCAGGTCGCCAACCGGGCCGTGATCAGCGCGCGGAGCCGGCCACGCTCACCGCCCGGGTGCGATGGTGCGGGCTGGAGCCCCACTCCGGGGCTCGCCCCGGCACCCGACCCCGACCCGACCGACCCCGACTCGACCGAGGCCTCGGCTGTGGGGTGGCCGGGGGGGTGGGGGCCACCGCGCCCGGGGTCCGGGCGCGGTCCCCGCGGCCGGCCGGGCGCGCGCGGTGAACCCTGTGCTTCGGGTGCGCGGCGGCCCCGCAGCAGCCCCGAGCGGCCGCTCACCGATCCAAACCCGCCGTGGGGCCGGGGGCGGGCCACGGCGTGAGCGGGCGTTCGCGGATTGACGTGGGTGTTGGCGCAACGCGGGGAGTGGCCACCACGACACAGCGCGGGGCGGCGCGCAGGTCGCTCGGCCCGCGCAGGGGGGACACCCGGGTCGGCGCGATCAGGTCGGTCCGCAGAAGCGTCGGCGCGCTCCGGGCCCGCGGCCGGTCGCGGGCGTCGGCCTGCGGGCGGTGTTCATGCATCACAGGTCCTCAGCGACAATCGGGTTGGTGGTGGGTGTCGGTGGCGGTCCGACCATCGGGGTTGGTCCGGGCGCCAGGTTTACCTCAGGGTGGCCCGGATGCGTGAGACCGTGATGTACGGTCGGCCGTCGAGCTGCCCCCACCCCGACCCGGACGATTCGCCGCCGGGACCACCGTGACGCCACGACGGCAACCCCGACGACTCGCCGGTCCGATTCGGTGGTCGACTCCTCCCACGGGATTCTGCGTCCCTCGCCAGCTCACCGGCCCCCTCGTGAGCCGCGCTACCGGTCGGGGGATACCCCTTGCTGCGGTGCTGGCGGAGAGGCGGGGCTGTGCGACCCGACGACCGCGACCGCGGCGGTGACCGCGAGCACGAAGCCCACGCCGGCCAGCCAGCCCAGACCCGGCCTGACGCTGTCACCGAGCGCCACGACGCCCACGAGGCCCGGGAGCACCGTCTCGCCCACCACCAACGCGGCGGTGGCACCGTTGACCGACCCGAGCTGCAACGCCACGGTGTGCAGATAGAACCCGCCCACCCCGGCGACGGCGATCGCCCACGTAGCGGGATCGGTGGCCAGCACACCGGGCTGCAGCGGCGCGAGACCGGCAGCGATGCGCACCGCGATGGCCAATGCTCCGAACAGCAGCCCGGCTAGCAGCCCGGCGGTCCCGGCGCCGGCCGCGCCGAGTCGGCGCACCAGCAGCTGGCCCAACACCAGGGTCAGCGTGACGGCGAACAGAACCGCCCAGTGCGCATTCCGGGCGGCCATCACGCTTCCCTGCTCGCCGGCCGCCGCCGCCAGGATCGCCAGTCCCACGATCACCATGGCCACCGCGAGCCAGTCCCGGCGCCGCATCCGGTTCCCGAGGACCACGATGCCCAGCAGCGCGGTGACGATCAGGTTCGCGCTCAGGATGGTCTGGGACAAGAACAACGGGATCAGCCGCGCCGCGGCCGCCCCGCCCAAGAACCCGATCACGTCGAGGCCGGTGCCCAGGAGGAACCACCCGGTCAGCGCCGCGGCCGCGGTCGAGGCCAACTTCGGCGCGCCGGAGGCGGTGATTTGCCCGCCGCGGTGGCTGGCCTGCGCGCGGACCGCCGAGCGGCGGGCGCCGTAGGCCTGCAACACGCTGGAGATCCCGTAGGCCAGGCAGGCGACCACGGCGCTCGCGACACCGGCGATCACCCCGAACGTCCTGGTCTGGGTCTCCCGGCTCGACGCCCGGTCACAGCGGTGCCGGTGGGGGCACTGGGGTGCCGGCGGGTGCGCTGCTGCGCTCGACGAGCCAGGGCAGGGCGGTGGCGAAGGCGTGGGCGGCGAACTGCCAGGTGTGGTGTCCGGGTCCAGCGCGCACGGTGCAGGAGATCGCGTCGCGCGCCGCCGAGTCGCACAGCTCCCGCGCTGCAGCGAGATCTGCGCCGACGCCACCGGAGCCAGCGGTGGTGGCGTCGAAGAGCCCGGCGCTGTCGCGGAAGCGGGGATGGCCGGCGAGCACCGTGAGCGGGTCGAACCGGGCCCACGCGCCGCGGTCGCCGCCGTAGAGCCGGGTGATGGTCTGGGCGACGGTGCCGGTGTTGGGTCCGAGGTCGCCGCTGATGTCCTCGAAGGTCGCGAACAGTTCGGGGTGGGTCACGGCCAGGTCGACCGCGCAGGTCCCGCCCATTGACCAGCCCGCCACGCTCCACCACCGCGGCTCGGGCGGGGCGCCGAACCGGGCGATCAACCAGGCTCGGACCTCGCGGGTCAGGTAGTCCGCGACCCGGCCGTGCGGGCCGTCGACGCATTCGGTGTCGTTACCGACCCGCCCCGCGGCGTCGATGAACACCAGGATCGGCCCATAGCCGTGATGGCCGCGGGTGTAGGCGTCGGCGGTGGCGACCGCGTCTCCGGCGCGGATCCAGTCGGGCGCGGCGCTGAACTCCGCCCCGACCATCATGATCACCGGCAGCTGCGGCGGGGACGGGCCGTCGAACCACGCCGGGGGTAGGTACACGTACTGCTCGCGGGGGGTGAACCCGCTCCGCGCCCCTGGGATCGTCACCGCCATCACCTGCCCGGCCCCCGCCGATGGGGCGTTCATCGAACCGCGGGCGGGCGGCCCCCCGCCCGGGACCGGCTCAGCCACTGGGGCGTCAGTGGCGAGGCGGTAGGCCGCGGCGACGGTGGGGACCAGCCCGACCCAGCCGTTGAGGACCAAGGCCGCGCACAGCACACACAGCGGCGGCGCTGCGACCGAGAGCACGCGTCGACCCCACCCGGCGCTCGACCAGCCCAGCACCATGACCGCGGCCGCCGTCGCAGCCGCCCCCACCCAGATCCACAGCAGCAGCGGCGCGGGCTCGGTGGCCCACCCGCTGCTCGCGAAAACCACCGCGCCCGCCACGCCCGCTGCGACTCCCAGCGCGAGCGCCAGCAGACCCCGACCGGTGCGCCACCGTCGGGTGCGCCATCCCGCCGCCGCGACCAGCACCGCCGTCGCGGCGAGCTGCACGGTGATCGGCAGCCACCCCGAGAGCAGCGAGAACACTGACGCATTGTCGGACACGGCCCCGGCTCGCCCTCAGCCACCGGCCGCGAGCTCGCGCTGTGGCGGGGTCGGGCTTCGCCGGTGCCGCTGCCGTAGGCCGGTCACGACCACCGCGAGCACCGCGACCAGCGCGAGCACTGCCGCCACCAGCAGCGCCCATCGGCCGCCGACGAGGTTCTCCAGGCCGGTGTAGGAGGCGCCGCCGAAGTACCCGAGCAGCACCACCGCGCTGGCCCAGCTCAGCCCGCCGAGGGCGTTCCAGAGAAGGAACCGGTGATACGGCATGCCGACCACCCCGGCCACCGCGGGCACCAGCGCCCGCAGAATCCCGACCCAGCGGCCCAGGAAGACCGCGGTCGGGCCGCGGCGGGTGACGAGGTCCTCGGCGCGGTCCCATCGGGCCGGGCCGAGGACCCGGCCGAGGCGGCCGGTGCGCAGCGACGGACCCAGGCCGCAGCCCATCGCGTACCCCACCGCGTCACCGACGATGGCTCCGGCCACCGCCACGGTGATCATGACGGCCAGGTTGGCGTGCCCGGTGGCGGCCAGCACCCCACCGAGCACCATTACCGTCTCCCCGGGCAGGAACAGCCCGACGAAGGCCGCGGACTCGCCCGCGGCCAGCAGCCCCACCACCAGATAGGCCAGCAGCCCGCTCAACCTCAGCACCGCGTCCGCGGTCATCGACGACCCCCGTGCACGAGGCGGTGCTGGGCCGGCACGCCTCCCCGGCGCGCCCGCGGCGACCCGGCGACCGCTCCCGCGAGGACCGGACCCCGCGACCCTCCCGCCACCGCCGACGTCACCGGCAGGGCCCTCACATCTCCGGGAAGGTCAGCGGGATCGCGATGCACGCCGTCAGGGCCACGGCGCGAGTCGGAGCGTCGAGCCGGGGGCACCGCGGCGACCCAGACTCCGCGACACCCCGCCACCCGCCGCGGTAGCGCGCCGGAATCCCGGCGTTGCGGTGCGCGC
>NZ_JBVPVA010000605.1:0-19009 GCF_055612215.1 Actinomycetospora sp.
CGCGGCGGCGTGCTGGGCGCCATGGAGACCGGCTACCAGCGCGGCAAGATCCAGGACGAGTCGATGCTCTACGAGGGCCGCAAGCACGACGGGACGCTCCCGATCATCGGCGTCAACACGTTCCTGCCGCCGCCCGACGCCGAGGGCGAGGGGCCCAAGGAGATCGCGCTGTCCCGCGCGAGCGAGGAGGAGAAGACCTCGCAGCTCCAGCGGCTCGACGACTTCCAGGCCCGCCACGCGCAGGAGTCGACCGAGGCGATCCGCCGGCTGCAGGCGGCCGCGACGGCCGGCGAGAACGTGTTCGCGGAGCTGATGTCGGCGGCCCGCGTCTGCTCGCTCGGCCAGCTCACCGAGGCGTTCTTCGAGGTGGGCGGGCAGTACCGTCGCTCCATGTAGGTGCGCTCCGCGCTCGTGAGCACTAATCCGTGCTATGACACGGGAAAGTGCTCACGGGCCGGAGGCACCTACCCCTGGCTCAGGGGATCGTCGATGGCCGCCAGCCAGGACCCGTCGGTCTGCTTGCGGAGCAGCACGGTCGCACGCCCCTCCATCGCCATCGGCCCGTCGGGTCCGGTGCCGGTCAGCGTCCAGTTCGAGTAGACGACGGCGTCGGCGTCCCGCTCGAGGATCGCGGCGGTGCGCAGGTCGATCCGTGGCGACATCGCGAAGAAGCCCTCGAGGAAGGCGCGGATCGCGTCGTGCCCGACGAGCGGCTTGCCGCCCGGCTCGACGAGCATCCCGTCGGGCTCGTAGAGGCTCAGGAGCCCCTCGAGGTCGGCCGCGTTGAAGCGCGCGTTCCACGTCTCGTCGAACTGGGCCGGACTCATCACCATGTCGGTCACCTCTCTGCGTGCGTGTGGGCTCGAGAGTGACAGCTGGTGATGTGATCGGCGCCACAACCGCCCGGACGGACGGCACGCCGCCACCCGGCCGGACGAGTCGACGACGCGGCGCTGGTCCGAAGGGTCGGTCGGCGGAGTCGGGGCCGACGCGGTGCGGCCGGCGCAGGAGGGTGCCGAGGCCTCGGCCCGCTGCCGCCCACGACGAACGTCGTGTGCGGTTCGTCCGGGTCGGGTAGTGCCGAAGGCCCCCGATCGTCGGTCGGCGGCGCACCGCAGAAGGCGAGGAGGTCGCGTTGCACCACACCGTCGAGATGGTCCTGCCGTCGGAGGCCACCGACGAGACGCTGGCAGTGCTCGAGAAGATCGACGGCGTCCTGGCGCTGTCGGTGGAACGGGACTCGGGTGTCAAGCCGCCCGGGGACGTCGTCACCGTGCACGCCCTCAACCGGTCCGTCGACGACGTGCTGGCC
Source organism: Actinomycetospora sp. (assembly GCF_055612215.1). Lineage (NCBI taxonomy): Bacteria > Bacillati > Actinomycetota > Actinomycetes > Pseudonocardiales > Pseudonocardiaceae > Actinomycetospora > Actinomycetospora sp. Next base: position 1,313 of record NZ_JBVPVA010000605.1, read on the forward strand.
GCCGCCTCGCAGGCCCAGGGATACGGCCGCATCGCCGTCGCGACCAGCGGGACCTCGAGCATCGTCGCGACCGGGGCGCAGAAGGCGATCGACGACGACGCCGACGAGACGCCGTGGGAGGAGTTCGAGCGCAACCTCCGGCACCACGGCCGGCTCTCGGTCAACTACCTCGTGCTCATGGTCCTGGGTGGCGCGATCGCCGTCGCGGGCCTGCTCTCGCCGCCGGTGCCCCAGGCTCTCGCTCTCGCCTCCTGCGCGGTGCTCGCGCCCGCCTTCGAGCCGGTCGCCATGATCGGCGTCGCCGTCGTCCGGCGCAGCGCTTACGCGACCCGACGGGCCGTCGTCTCGGTCGTCGTCGGCTACGTGCTCATGGCGGCGGGCGGCGGTCTCGCGTTCGTCGTGCTCCGCGCCCTGGGGATGGCCTCCCCGAAGACCCTGGCGAGCAGCGAGGGGATGCACCTGATCGTCGACCCCACCTCCGCGGACTGGCTCGTCGCCGCAGCCGGCGCCGTCGCCGGCCTCGTGATCGTGACGTCGTTCCGCGAGGCGGTGCTCGCCGGGGCCCTCATCGCCCTGGCCCTCGTCCCGGCCGCGGGGGTGCTCGGGATGGGCGTCGTGTCCGGGGACCTCGGGCTCGCGCTCGAGGGGCTGCAGCGGCTCGGCGGCGACATGGGGCTGGTGATCGTGCTGGGCGCGCTCGTCGTGCTCGCCAAGGACCGGTTCTTCCACCGCGGGCGTCGCCCGCTGGCCTGAGGCCGGGCTACAACCGGGCCAGCTCGGCGTCGAGGGCGGCGACGAACCCGTCCACGCCCTCCTCGCCGCCGATCAGCCCGAGGTCCGCGTCGACCCCGAGCCGGACCCGGCCCGCGTAGGAGAGCACGGACACACCCAGCCCGAGGTTGCCCGAGCAGGGCACCCAGAACATCAGGTCGCGCACCCGCACGTCGCCGAGCGTCATCTCCTCGAGCGGGCCGGGCACGTTGGAAATGATCAGGGAGGCGGCCCGGGCGTAGCGGCCCACCAGGTTCTGCGTGTGGGTCGCCGTCCCCACCCCGGCCGCGGCGATCCCGGAGAAGCTCGCCAGCGCCTGGTTGGTGCGCTTGATCGTCGCCATCGCGTGGTGCATCCGCTCGACGCGGCGGATCGGGTCGGGCTCGTCCGTGGGCATCGGGGGCAGGACGAGGCCGAACTCGTTGCCGAGCTCGGCGGAGATCGGCTCGTCGAGCGGGCGCAGGTTGGTGGGCATCACCGCGCGCAGGCGCGGGACGTCGACGTCGCCGAGGTGGGTCCGCAGCGCACCGGCGATCGCCGCGCAGATGACGTCGTTGACGCTGCCACCTGCGGCCTTCCCCGCCGCCTTGACCTCGTCCAGGGACACGTCGGAGGTCCAGCGGGCGGCCTTGGCGACTCCGGGCCGGCCCTGCAGCGGCGATGGCTTCTCCCGGGGCGGCCGGGCCAGGAGCATGGCCGACGACTTGACGGCGCGGCCGGTCGCGACGAGCTCGGAGGCACCGTCCGGGGTCCCGGACCGCTTGATCGTCCGCCACAGCGACGCCCCCCGGTCGCGGACCTCCCGACCCATCAGCCGCAGGTCGTGGACGGACTCCGAGCGGCGCGGCGGGCTGCCGTACGCGGCGGGCGTCCGCGGGTCGGACACCGGGTCGGCCAGGGCGTGGAAGAGGTGGCTGAGTGCGACGCCGTCGGCGAGTCCGTGGTGGATCGCGACGTGGACGGCCGCACCGCCCGCGTACCCCGTGACCAGCTCGATGCGCCACCACGGCCGGTCCGTGGGCAGCGGGGTCGACATGAGTTCACCGAGCCGGCGGGCCAGCGTCCGGTCGTCCCCCGGCTCGTCCAGCGCCATCGTCGTGACGTGGGCCGCGAGGTCCGGCGGCGCATCCACCCAGCGGACGAGGCCGACGGGACCGGTCGGCCACGTCGGACGCTGCCGGAAGCCGGGGTACACGTCGACCCAGCGTTCCCGGATGCGCGCGCGCAGCGCGTCGAGGTCCGGGGGACGGTCGCAGAACAGCACCCCGTGCACGACCATCCGGTTGGTCTCCTGCTCGAGCTGCAGCCAGGCCGTGTCGATGCCCGACGCCCACCGGTCCATTGCCGACGCCCCCTAAAAGTGTGAGGGACGCACGGTACCGGGTGATGCGGGTGACACGTGCACGGCGGGTCGGTGTCCCTGGCACCATCGGGTCCATGGCCGAGCCAGCGACGCGCGAGACCGTCCGCGACGACCTGGGGAACACGGTGCCGGTGCCCGCCCGCGTGCGGCGCGTCGTCAGCCTCGTCCCCTCGCTGACCGAGGCGATCGGGGTCACCGAGCCCGGCCTGCTCGTCGGCGTGACCGACTGGTGCACCCACCCGCTGGGCCTCGACGACGCCGGGTCCGCTCCCCCGGCGCGCGTGCGCGGCACGAAGAACCCCGACGTCGACGCGATCGTCGCCCTCGCCCCCGACCTCGTCGTCGCGAACGAGGAGGAGAACCGCCCGGCCGACCTGGCCGCGCTGCGGGACGCCGGCCTGGCGGTGTACGTCACCGACATCCGCACGGTGGACGGCGCGTTCGCGAGCCTCGACGGGATGCTCGCCGCGTGCGGGCTGGAGCGCCCGGCCTGGCTCGAGGGGGCGGAGAAGGCGTGGGGCGACCTGCCCCGGGTCGCCGACGCCGACCGGCGCACCGCGCTCGTCCCGATCTGGCGCAAGCCGTGGATGGCCGTCGGCCGCGACACCTTCACCGGCGCGATCCTCGACCGCCTCGGCGTCGACAACGCCCTCGCCGACGGCGGGCCCACCGCGGAGCGCTACCCGCGCATCGACCTCGCGGACCTCCCGCCGCACGACCTCGTCGTCCTGCCCGACGAGCCCTACGCGTTCACCGCCGACGACGGGCCGGAGGCGTTCGACGTCCCGTGCGCGCTGGTCAGCGGCCGGCTGCTCACCTGGTACGGCCCGAGCCTGCTCGAGGCGGCGACGACGCTGCCCGGTGCGCTCCGCGTCGCTACGACGTGAGCAGCCCGCCCTCCACCGGCAGCGTCACCCCGGTGACGTAGGACCCGGCGTCGGAGCACAGGAAGACCAGCGCCGCGGCGAGCTCGTCGGGGTCGCCGATGCGTCCGGCCAGCACCCGCGGGAGCTGGGTCTCCAGGTAGCCCTCGTGGTAGCCGTCGGTCATCTCGGAGGTGAAGAAGCCGGGAGCAAGCGCGTTGACGCGGATGCCCTTGCGGGGGGTCCACTGCTGGGCGAGGTCGCGGGTGAGCCCGATGAGGCCGGCCTTCGACGCGGAGTACGCCGCCTGCGGCAGACCCGCCGTCGTGAGGCCCAGCACCGAGGAGATGTTGACGATGGCGCTGCCCGGCGCCATGACCTTCGCCGCCGCCTGCGCCATCCAGTAGCAGCCGTTGAGGTTGATGTCGATCACCTCGCGGAACTGCTCCGGGGTCTCCTTCGTGGCCGGCACCGCGGTGCCGACCCCCGCGTTGTTGACCAGCACGTCCACGTGGTCGAACTCGGTCATCGCCGCGTCGATGAGGGTCTGGCAGTCCTCGGGCACGGCGACGTCGGTCCGCACCGCCACCGCCCGCCGCCCGAGCTTCTCGACGGCCGCCCGGGTCTCGTCGAGCTTCTCGATGCGCCGCGCCCCGAGGACGACGTCCGCCCCGGCCTCGGCCAGCGTGCGTGCGAAGACGGCGCCGAGCCCGGAGGAGGCGCCGGTGACGACCGCCACGCGGTCGTCGAGTCGGAAGCGATCGAGGATGCCCACGCCCGGCACCCTAGGTGGCTCCGCCTCGTGAGCACTATTCCGCCGTATGACACGGGAAAGTACTCACAAGCCGAAGGCACCTACGTCTGCGCCTCGATGACGGCGGAGCGGGGAGCGTCGTCGAGCCCGTCCTCGTCGTCCTCGTCGCGCGGCTCGGGGTCGAGCGCGCCGGGCTCCGGCTCCGGCTCGGGCTCCGGCCAGACCCGGGCGCCGAGGCGGCCGAGCTGCGTCTCGCCGGGGTCGGCGAAGATGTGCAGGCCGAAGCGGTCGGAGAGCTCGCGGCAGACGTTGACCCCGCGCACCGAGTTACCGTGCACATCGAGGCCCGGCGAGAACACCCCGAGCCCGACCTGGTTGGGGATCGCGGCCAGGATGCCGCCCGAGACGCCGCTCTTGGCCGGGATGCCGACGTCGTTGGCCCACTGGCCGGCCGCGTCGTACATCCCGCAGGTGAACATCACGCCGATCACGTCGCGGACGTAGTTCCGGGCCATCGCGCGTTCCTCGGTGCAGGGGTTCACCCCGCCGTGGGCCAGCGTCGCGGCGGCCATCGACAGCTCCGTCGTCGTGACCATCACCGAGCAGACGGACAGGTAGACGGTGAGGATGTCGAGCACCTCGCCGACCAGCATCCCGAGCGAGCGCATGTAGTAGCTGATGCCGAGGTTGCGGTCGGCGTCCACGAGCTGGGCGTCGAGCAGTTCCTTGTCGACCTCGAGGTCGGGGTTGCCGGTGTAGATGCGCAGCCGCTCCAGCAGCCGCCCGACCCGCTCGTCGACGTCCGCGCCGCCCACGATGTCGGCCGCGACGAGCGCCCCGGCGTTGACCATCGGGTTGTGCGGGCGGCGGTTGACCTCGTCGAATGCGAGCGAGTTGAACGGGTCGCCGGAGGGTTCGACGCCGACCCGGGACAGCGTGGCCTCCCGACCGTTGTCCTCCAGCGCGAGCGCGTAGGTGAACACCTTGGAGATCGACTGCAGCGGGAACCGGTGGTCGCAGTCGCCGATGGTCCACTGCGTGCCGTCGACGTGCGTCCCGGCCAGGGCGAACAGGTCGCGCTGGGCGATCGCCTCCGGGGGGTGGTAGGTGACGACGTCGGCCGTCCCCATCCGGGCCTGGCGCTCCAGCAGCTGCTCGAGCTGCTCGCGGGCACGGCGTCGCTCCTGCTCGGTGAGGGTCTCGTCCCAGGCCACGCGCGCATGATGGACCACGGAGACCCCCTCGCGCGTCCTCCGTGTGTCCGTACGCGCGTCGGGGGAACTCCCCGCACGTGGACCACGGCATCATGATGTTCCCGACGGACTACGCGATCGACCCGGCGACCCTCGCGAAGGAGGTGGAGGACCGCGGCTTCGACTCGCTGTGGTTCCCCGAGCACTCCCACATCCCGACCGCGCGGACCTCGCCGTACCCCGGGGGCGGCGACCTACCCCGGATGTACGCGCACACCTACGACCCCTTCGTCGGCCTCATGGCCGCGGCCGCCGCGACGACCACGCTCAAGGTCGGTACCGGCATCTGCCTGGTGATCCAGCGCGACACGATCCACACCGCCAAGGAGGTCGCGAGCCTCGACCGGCTCTCCGGCGGCCGGTTCCTGTTCGGCGTCGGCGCGGGCTGGAACCGCGAGGAGATGGCCGACCACGGGACCAACCCGAAGAGCCGCATGCGGCTGCTGGGCGAGCAGATCCACGCCATGAAGGCGCTCTGGACGCAGGAGGAGGCGGAGTTCCACGGCGAGTTCGTGGACTTCGACCGGTCCTGGGCGTGGCCGAAGCCGCTCACCGACCCGCACCCGCCGGTGCTGATCGGCGGCATGGGGCCCGGCGTCGAGGACCGGATCCTCGACTTCGGGGACGAGTGGATGCCCCAGCGCGTCGGGCCCGACAACCTCGACGAGTTCGCGGAGCGCGCCGAGAAGCTCCAGCAGCGGGCCGCCGACGCCGGACGGAGCCGGATCCCGATGTCGCTCTTCGGCGCCGAGACCTCGCCCGAGGCGATCGAGGGCTACCACCGCGTCGGGATGGACCGGGTGATCTACGGCGTCAGCTCGGCCGACCGGGACACCGTGTGCAAGGAGCTCGACGACCTGGCGCCGCTGGTCGGGAGCTGAGTCCGTGCCGACGCTGGACCCGGACGACGCGGCGGTGCGGTTCGCCGCGGCCCGCGTCGCCCGGCTGGCCACCGTGTCCGGCGACGGGGTGCCCCACCTCGTACCGGTGGTGTTCGCGGTGGCCGGCTCCCGCGTGCTGATCGCCGTCGACGGCAAGCCCAAGCGGACGCGCTCGCTGCGGCGGCTGGCGAACATCGCCGAGGACCCGGCGGTGTGCCTGCTCGCCGACGAGTACGCCGAGGACTGGTCGGCCCTGTGGTGGGTGCGCGCCGACGGGCACGCGGTGGTGCGCGACGACGACGCGGCGCTGACCGAGGCGCGGTCGGCGCTGGGTGCGCGGTACCAGCAGCACGTCGCCGACCCGCCTGCCGGCCCGGTCATCGAGGTGACCGTCGAGCGCTGGTCGGGGTGGACGGCGTCGTGACCCCTCTTGTGTTCTGAGCGAAGGGCACCTTCGGTCGCATAGATCGGCGAGGGGCGCCCTCGGCCGGAACGCCCGGCCCGGACTCCGACGCGAGCGAAGGGCCCCTTCGGTCGACTAGACCGACTGACGGGGCCCTTCGCTCGGAACCGCACTCAGGCCGCGACGAGGTCCCCGATCACGACCTCCTCGCGCTGCCGCGCCCGGCGGGCGTGCACCTGCAGCCCACCGCTCACGACGAGCACCGCGAGGCCCGTGACGGCGAGCGCGGCGCCGACCAGCGACGGCGCGAGCAGCCCGAAGCCGGCGGCGATGACCATGCCGCCCAGCCAGGCGCCGAGGGAGTTGGCCACGTTCGACGCCGACTGGATCGCGGCCGAGGCCATCGTCGGGGCCTCCCCCACGATGTCCATGATCCGGGTCTGGATCGCCGGGCCGAGGGCCAGCGAGAACATGCCCGCCCCGAACAGCGAGGCGACCGCGAGCAGCGGCGTCCCGACCGTCAGCGGGAACGTCGCGAGCACCACGGCGAGGGCCACGAGGCAGCCGCACATGGTCTTCAGCGGCGCCCGGTCAGACAGCCGCCCGCCGACCACGGAGCCCGCGGTCATGCCGAGCCCGACGACGGCGAGCAGCAGCGTCACCACCGACGGGGAGAAGCCGCCGACCTGCGTGAGCATCGGGGTCACGTAGCTGTAGCAGGCGAACATCGCGCCGAAGCCGAACACGACGGCACCGAGGGAGAGCAGCACCTGCGGGTTGCGCAGCGCGCCGAGCTCGCCCTTCAGCGCCGCCCGTCCGCCCTCCGCGGGCGCGGCCTCGGGGACGAACGCCCAGACCGCGGCGACGGCGAGCAGCCCGATGCCGCCGATGAGCGCGAACGTGGCGCGCCAGCCGGCCGCCTGGCCCAGCAGGGTCCCGAGCGGGACGCCGGCGACGTTGGCCAGGGTCAGCCCGAGGAAGATCTTCGAGACGGCCCGCGCCCGGTGCGAGCGGTCGACCATCGAGGCGCCGGCCACCGACGCGGCGCCGAAGAACGCCCCGTGCGGCAGCCCCGTGAGGAACCGGATGAGCATCAGGGAGCCCATGTCGGGAGCGAGCGCGGAGAGCAGGTTGCCGATCGCGAACGTGCCCATCAGCGCGATGAGCACGGTCCGGCGGGGGAAGGTCACGCTCGCGCCGGCCAGCAGCGGGGCGCCGACGACGACGCCGAGGGCGTAGGCCGAGATGAGGTGGCCCGCCTCGGGCACGGTGACGCCGAGCCCCGCCGCGACCTGCGGCAGCAGCCCCATGATCACGAACTCGGTGGTGCCGATGCCGAAGGTGCCGACGGCGAGGGCGAACAGCGACAGGCCCACGGGGAGACGAGTGCGGTCACCACCGGGCCGCATGGCGTCGACGAGGTGGGAGGGGAGCACGGCGAGGTCCTTTCAGGATCGATCCAGCAACGCTGCGATCCATGGTTCGACGCCTCCCGCCATAAGTCGAAGAACCTCAGGGCTCGACTCGATAAGCCCAGCTGATCCATCCTGGTCACGTGCCGACGCTCCGCCAGTTCGAGGCCTACCTCACCGTGGTCGATGAGGGCTCGTTCACACGCGCCGCGCAGCAGCTCGGCGTCTCCCAGCCCGGGCTGTCGCAGCAGGTCGCGTCCCTGGAGCGGGAACTGGGGGCCTCGCTGTTCGCCCGCCTGCCCCGCTCGGTGAGCCTCACGCCCACCGGCCGGGCGCTGCTCCCCCACGCCCGGGCCTGCGTGGACGCCGCCGCGCGCGCCACCACCGCCGCGCGCTCCGTCGCCGGCACCTCGGCCGGGGAGCTCCGGATCGGGGCGGTCTACTCGGTCGGGCTCGGTCTCCTGCCCGGCGTGCTCACGCGGTGGCGCGCCGACCACCCCGACGTCGGTGTGCGCCTGCTCGAGCACCGAACCACCGAGACCCTCACCGCCGCGATGCAGGCGGGGCAGGCGGACGTCGCGATCGGCCCGACGCCGCCCGGGTGGCGCGGCCGGGTCCGCGTCCTGGGCATCGAGGAGCTCGTCGTGCTGCTGCCCCCCGACGGGCCGCCCGACGTGCGCGGCGGGGAGATCGCGCTCTCCCGGCTCGCCGACGTGGCGTGGGTGCAGTACGCCGCGAACCACGGGCTCTCGGCCGAGCTCGACGCGGCGGCGCAGGCCGCGGGCTTCCGACCGCGGGTCGCGGTGCGCACCGAGCAGACCGCGGTCGCCCCGCAGCTGGTCGCGGCGGGGATCGGGCCCGCGCTCGTGCCCGCGGGCATCGTCCCGTCGTCCTTCACGGGGCGGATCGCGCGCCCGGTCCCGCGCGCGGAGCGCGAGCTCGCCGCGACGACCGGCTCGCAGCCCGACGAGCTCACCTCACGCTTCGTCGCCCTCCTGGCCCGCAGTGCGGTCCTCATGCCCCCGCACGTCGCCGAGCGCCTGTCCTGAGCTCGTGCTCCGGCCGGCGCGGCGCACGGAGGCGCGCGGCGGTCGTCGCCGGGATCCCGTCGGGGACCTCGAGCGGCGGGAGCTCCCCGACGGCCCGGGTGAGCAGCAGGTCCGCGAGCGCCGGGTTGCGGGCGAGGACCGGGCCGTGCAGGTAGGTCCCGACGACGTTGCCGCGACCGCGGTCCGAGACCGCGCCCTCGAGCCGGTCACCCGTCCCATTACCGGCGCCGACGGGGCCGCGGGCCGGGTCGCGCAGCCGGGCCAGCGGGGCGGCGTCGGCACCCAGCTCGGTGATCCCGCCGTGGTTCTCGAAGCCCTCGAGCGGCGCGTCGAGCCCGGCGAGCAGCGGGTCCGCGACCACGTCGCCGATGCGCCGCGGCCCTCCGCCGGGCCGGGTCTCGACGTCGAGGGCGCCCAGTCCCGCCACCCGGGTGCCGTCCGCGACGGTGAACGCGGTCCCGAGGATCTGCAGGCCCGCGCAGACGGCGAGGGTCGGGGCCCCGCGGTCCAGGGCGCGGCGCAGACCGATGGAGTCGCGCAGCCGCTCGCAGGCCAGGACCTGGGCGGCGTCCTCGCCGCCGCCGAGCACGTAGACGTCGCCGCCGGAGGGGACGGCGTCGGTCCAGCCGACGGTCAGGACGTGGCCGGGGATCCCGCGCCACCGCAGTCGGGTCGCGAGCACCGCGGCGTTGCCGGCGTCGCCGTAGGTGCCCAGCACCTGCGGGAGCAGCAGGACGATCGTGATCGGCTCGCTCACGTCAGGGCCCGCGCGGCGTCGTGGAAGGCGGTGTAGTTGCCGATCAGGTCAACCTCGCCGAGGGTGTCGCGGGTGGCGGCGACCGCGTCGTCGGCCAGCCGGTGGGGCACGCCCGCGTAGGCCAGGCGCACCGAGAGGTCCGCCGCCCGCTCCCCCGCCGCGATCAGCCGGTGACCCGCGAGCCGCTCGAACTCGACGTCCCAGAGCCAGGACACGTCGCGACCGTCGGCCTCGCGGGAGTTCACGGCGACCACCACGGGGCGCGCCGGCCCCTCCTCGAGCAGGTCGAGCACCTGCGCCCACCCTGCCGGGTTCTTGGCCAGCAGCAGCCGGGTGCTGCCGCCGGGCCGGGTGACGGTGCGGTAGCGGCCGCCGACCTGGTCGAGCCCGCGCAGCCGGGCGGCCGCCACCGCGGGGGCGACGCCGAGCTCCGCGCCCACGGCCAGCGCGAACACCGCGTTGAGCCGGTTGGCGTGGCCCGGGAGCGCCAGGTCGAGCGCGGTCGTCGAGCCGTCGGGGGCCGTCACCGTGGCCGGGTCGGTGTCCTCGACCAGCGTCCAGTCGCCGTCGGGGCGGGCGAGTCCGCAGGACGAGCACGCCCACTGCACGCCGGCGCGGGTCACGGCGCCGTCGCAGCGGGGGCACACCCCGGCGTCGCCGGTCCAGCGGGTCGGCGAGGAGACCCACAGCGTCGACTGCGCGGCCATCCCGGCCCCGGCGCAGAGCACGTCGTCGGCGAACGCGACGACGCGGGCGGCGGGGTGCGCGGCGACGGCCTGCCCGACGCGGCGGGCCACCGTGCGCACCTCGCCGACGCGGTCGAGCTGGTCGCGGCTGAAGTTGAGCAGCACGATCACGTGCGGGTCGGTCGCGGCCGCCACCTGGCCGAGGTAGGACTCGTCGACCTCCATGACGGCCACCGGGACCGCGCCGGAGCCGCGCGTCGGGGACAGCGCGTCGAGCAGGGCGGTCGTGATGCCGTCGGGCATGTTGGCGCCGAGGTGGTTGGTCGCCACGCCCTGGCCCGGGCCGCCGAGGACCCGGGCGATCATCGACGTCGTCGTGGTCTTGCCGTTGGTCCCGGTGACGAGCACGACGGTGCGCCCGGCCGCGAGCCGGGCGAGCATCCGGCGGTCGAGCATCGTCGCCACCCGGCCGCCGATCACCGAGCCGTTCCGGCCCGCCCGACGCGCGGCCGCACCCACCAACCGCGCGGCCGCGGCCGCCATCCGCGCACGCGGCGGCAGCCCCGCCGCCCCCTCGGAGATCACGACGACGATGCTGCGCCGACCCGGGTTAACGGTCGGCAAGACGACGCGCGACCGTAGCGTGGTCGTCCGTGGCGCAGCTGTGGGTCGTCGAGGACGACGAGACCATCCGGGGGGTGCTCGCCTCCCGGCTCGAGGCGGAGGGACACCGGATCCGTGCGTTCGCCGACGGTGGTTCCGCGCTGGACCGGGCGCTGCCCGGTCCCGACCTCGTGCTGCTCGACCTCGGCCTTCCCGACCTCGAGGGCGCCGAGGTGTGTCGGCGGTTGCGCGCCTCGCACCCGGACGCGGTGATCGTCGTGCTGACCGCCCGGGCCGACGAGATGGACGTCGTCGTGGCCCTCGAGGCGGGCGCGGACGACTACCTGATCAAGCCGGTGCGCTACACCGAGCTGACCGCGCGGGTGCGCGCCCACCTGCGCCGCGCCGGGGCGCCGGCACCGGAGGCCGCCCGGGGCGGGCGCCTCGTCCTGGGCGACCTCACCGTCGACCTCGCCGCGCGCACGGTCGTCCGCGACGGCGTCGAGCTCGGGCTGCGGGCCAAGGAGTTCGACCTGCTGGCGCGGCTCGCCGCGGAGGCGGGCGCCGTCGTCACCCGCGAGGCGCTGATGAGCGACGTGTGGGACGAGCACTGGTCGGGCTCGACGAAGACCCTCGACGTCCACATCGCCGCGCTGCGCCGCAAGCTCGGTGCCCGGCCCGCGATCGCGACGGTCCGCGGCCACGGGTACCGGCTCGAGCGACCGGAGGACTGAGGGGTGCAGGCGCGGATCATCCGTTTCGCGATGGTGGTGTCGTTGGTCGCCATCACGGTGTTCGGCGTGCCCCTGGCTGCGGGCGCTGCCCGCTACTACGTCGTGGACGAGCAGAGCGACCTCGAGGGCGACACCCAGGTGGCGGCCGACGGCATCGCCCCGGTCCTCGCCGCCGGGAACGTCCCCGGCGGGGTCTCCCCCGTCTCCGCCGACAGCCCCGCGGCGGTCTACGGCCTGGACGGGCGCCTGATCACCGGCGAGGGCCCGCCCCGGCTCGCCCCGGCGCTGGGCGGCGCGCTGCGCGGGCGCGTGGTCCGCGCCAGCGACGACGGCGAGTTCGTCGTCGCGGTCCCGGTGTTCGACGGCGACCGGCGCGTCGGCGTCCTGCGGGCGTCCCGCCAGGAGTCGGACGCGGTGAAGCGCGTCGGGGTCACGTGGGCGGTGATGCTCGTGCTCGGGGTCGCCGCGGTCGTCGGGTCCCGCCTGGTGGCCCGGCGCCTGGCCGTGCGGCTCTCGGCCCCGCTGGAGGTGCTCGCGCAGGACGCCACCCGCCTCGGCGAGGGCGACTTCACCGTCTCGGAGCCCCTCCCCGACGGTCGCCGCGCCCCGGTCCCCGAGATCGCGGCCGTCCACCGCTCGCTCGCCGCCACCGCGACCCGGCTCGACGCGCTGCTCACCCGCGAGCGCGCCTTCTCCGCCGAGGCCTCCCACCAGCTGCGCACCCCGCTCGCCGGCCTGCGGTTGCGGCTGGAGGAGGCCGCGAGCCTGCCGCCGGGCTCCCCCCCGGCCGTTGCGGCCCTCGACGGGGCGCTGGAGGCCGCGGACCGGCTCGACCGCACCGTCTCCGAGCTCCTGCGCCTGGCCCGCGAGCCGGCGGGCGCGCGGCGCGAGGTGCTCACCGTGGACGAGCTGGTGGACGGCGTCGTCGCCGCGGCCCGCGCCGACGGCGTGCCGGAGGGCCGTGCCATCGCCGCCCACGCCGAGGAGGGCGACCTGCACGCCCGGGCCTCGGCGGCGGCCGTGCGCCAGATCCTGGCGGTGCTGGTGGAGAACGCGCTGGTCCACGGGACGGGCCAGGTGACCGTCACCGCCCGCGACGCCGCGTCCGCCGTCGCCGTCGACGTCGCCGACGAGGGCACCCTCGACCTCGACGAGGCGGCGTTGTTCACCGGCCGGCCCGGGACCCACGAGGGACACGGCATCGGGCTCGCCCTGGCGCGCCGGCTCGCCGAGGCCCAGGGCGGCCGGTTGCGGCTGCGCTCCGCGACCCCGACGACCGTGACCCTCCTGCTGCCCGCGGCCGGGGACGGGGACGGGGACGGCGGCTGAGTCGGCGGGCGTGGGCGGGCGCCCGCCGGGGAAGGCCGGGCGCATGGACCTCGGACTGAGCGGTGCCCGCGCGATCGTCACCGGAGCCTCGCGCGGGATCGGACTGGCGTGTGCGCAGTCGTTGGCGGCGGAGGGGGCGTCGGTGGCGCTCGTGGCGCGGTCGGCGGAGGACCTGGAGACCGCCGCCGCGTCGGTCGTCGGCACCACCCTCGCCGTGGTCGCCGACACCACCGACGACGCGGCCGTGCGCGCGATGGTCGCGCGGGTCGTCGACGAGTGGGGCGGGGTGGACGTGCTGGTCAACGCCGCCGCCCGCCCGGCCGGCGGCGGTCCGGTCCCGCCGCTGGCCGAGCTCACCGACGACGCCGTGGCGAGCGAGTTCGACACCAAGGTGCTGGGCTACCTGCGGTGCGCCCGGGCGGTCGCGCCCTTGATGGTCGCGCAGGGGGCGGGGCGGATCGTCAACATCAGCGGCCTCAACGCGCGCCGGACCGGGTCCATCGCGGGGACGATCCGCAACGTGGCGGTGGCCGCGCTGACCGCGAACCTCGCCGACGAGCTGGGCCCGCACGGCATCACCGCCACCTGCGTGCACCCCGGCATGACCGTGACCGAACGGATCCCCGCGATGCTCGCCGAGCAGGCCGCCGCCCGCGGTGTCTCCGAGGACGAGGTGCGCCGGGGGCTGGAGTCGACGACGAGCCTGCGGCGGCTGATCACGGCGGCCGAGGTGGCCGACGTCGTGACGTTCCTGGCCTCGCCCCGCTCGGTCGCGGTCACGGGCGACTCGGTCGGCGCCGGGGGCGGGCAGCCCGGCGTCGTGCACTACTGAGTCCGGGTCGTCGGCGATCGTCCCGACCCCGGACATGCCGGGACGGCGCCTCCCCGCGTGGGGGTGACGCCGTCTCGGGCTTCGGAGGAACGTTCGGATTCGGGACCCGCTCCGGGCTCCCGGCCCACCGCTCGTGGGTTTGCGCTCTCGTGGGCGTGCCGTCCCGTGCTCGAGGACTACGGGCGGCCGTGCTCCGACGAGCGGCTCGGGCCGATCCGGTGCGGGCTGTTCCCTGCGACCAATGGATCACCTACCTGTTCGTCGAGGCACTCGGCACGCCGCTGTGGTGGCGATCCACGGGCTCTCGGTGGGGGTCAAACCGTGTGATCAGGACCACATCGACCCTGCCGACGGTACTCCGCAGCGAGGCTCCGTCAAGGGCTACCGGACGGTGAACGCAGCCGTCGGGCGTGTCGTCGTCACAGCGTGTCGGCGACCCGGGAGGCGTGGGTCCGGGCCGGGTGACCGGTCCGTTCCCCGACCTCACCGGTGACCGGCACCGGGCCGTCGAGGGTGTGCGCGCAGTAGCGGAGGAGCGAGTCCACCACCCCTTCCGGCATGCGTGTGGGCATCGGGCGCAGGGCGGCCGTCGGGAGCCCGGCGTGGTGCGAGGTCCCGGACACCGTCGGGAATCCGGGTCCTCGGGACCCGGATCTCCGGGAGGCACCTGATCGGACCTCGTTGCACCCGGCGGCCGGGCCGGGTCCGGCCTCTCCGGGACCGCTCAGCGGGGCGGAGCCCACCGCACGGGCGGGCCGTGGCCGGGGAAGAGCCGGTCGGCGTCGAGGCCGCGCAGGGCGGCGAGCGAGGCCTCCGCGGCGGCCGGGTCGTGCTGGAACATCGCGTCGAGCAGCTGCGCGCCGGTCCGGGCGCTCGTCGGATGGGCGGTGACCACGGCGTCGCCGCTGGCGACCACGCCGTCGTCGGGGAAGTGCCAGGCGACGTGCCCGCTGGTGTGGCCCGGCGTCGGGACCGCGACGGGGCGCCCGGGCAGGTCGAGGCGCGCGCCGGTCTCGACGCCCGCGGCGCGCGGCAGCGCGACGTCGCGCAGGCCGCCGGAGCGCAGCACGTCGACGGTCCAGCGGGCCACCCGCGGGCGCCACAGCCGGGTCGCGAGCGTCGTCGGGGTGAGCTGCTCGAGGAACTCGCGGCGCAGGTGCGCGGCCTCGCCCTGCGAGCTCAGGACGGGGACGTGGTCCGGCAGGGCGGCCAGGCCCCCGACGTGGTCGACGTGGGCGTGGGTGACGAGCACGGCGACGACGTCGTCGAGGGAGCGCCCGGTCGCCGTCACCGACGCGACGAGCGCCTCGGCGTCGCCCGGGTAGCCGCTGTCGACGAGCAGCACGTCGGTGCCCTCGACGACGACGGTCCAGGCCGCGAAGCCGGTCCCCCGGCGGGACCCGTGGTGGCGCAGCACCCCCGCGATCCTGCCTCAGGGGTGCCGGGTCGGGGTCCAGGCCCGTGCGCGCAGGAACGCGAGGACGGCGGGGCGGGCGATCTGGCCGCCCGGGGAGCCGTAGGGGTGGTCGAAGACGTGGTCGGCGTAGGGCACCTGCAGCAATCGGCCCGGGACGCCGGTGGCGCGCAGGGCGGCGTCGTGAGCGCGGACGAGGTCGGCGCGGATGAAGTTGTCCGCGGCCCCCACGACGAGCATCGTCGGCGGCAGTGAGCCGGCGACGAGGTCCCTGGGCGACGCCGCGCGGGTGAGCGCGGGCAGCGTCGCGGCACGGCCACCGAAGACCGCGTCCTGCAGCCCCGGCGCGACGAGGCGCAGGTCGACGACCGGGTAGAACGCGACGGTCGCGGCGGGGGGCGTCGTCGGTGCCGGCCCCGCGAGCCCGGCTCCGGGGACGCCGGCGAGGGCGGCGGTCGTCGTGAGCGCGAGGGTGGCGCCCGCGGACTGGCCGGCGAGGGTGGCCGCGGTGGGGTCCAGTCCGTGCTCACGCCCCGGCCCGCGCACCCAGGCGAGCGCGGCGGCCACGTCGTCGCGCTGGGCCTCCCCGAGGGTCGCGCCGGGCAGCGTCGGGTCGGCGGGCAGGCGGTAGGTCACCGCGACGACCGCGAGGCCGTGGTCGGCGAACCACCGGTTGCTGCGGCTGCGGTCGGCGCGGGTGCCGCGCACCCAGCTCCCGCCGTGGACCCACACCATCACCGGGTGGGGCCCCGGCCCGGCCGGCAGGAAGACCTCCAGGTCGAGGCCCGGCCGGTAGGTCGCCGTGACGTCCGGGGCCGCCCCCGACTGGTCCACGGCCCGCAGGGCCAACGCCCAGTCGATGCGGACGCCCTCGGTCCTCCCGGTCGCGCGCAGGGCGGCGAGCACGACGAGGCTGCCGAGCAGCGCGATCCCGCCGACGACGGCCACGGTGAGCCCGAGCCGGGGGACGTCGAGGGCGACGAGCCCGAGGCCCAGCCCGACCCCGACGAGCGCGGCGGGGACGACGTGCACCGGGTACTGGCCCGAGACGAACGAGCCGAAGAAGCCGATCACCGGGATGCGCGGCAGGAACGTGCCCGCGACGACGACCAGTAGCACCGCGGCCCCGGCGACGCCGACCGTGCCGAGCGCGATGCGGGCGAGCGTCACCACCCGATCATGCCGCCACGCGGTGCGGCCCGCGGCTCGGGAGCGCTGCGAGAGGCACACCACGCAGGCGCGGGTGGCTCTCGACCTGCGCCACGTGCCCCTCGCCCCGCCTCGCGGCCCGGCCTCCACCTCCCAAGGGCACACCACGCACGCGCGGCGGGCCCCCGACCTGCGCCACGTGCCCCTCGCGCGGACGAGGCTCCCGGCCTCGGTCTCAGTGCGGGGCGGCGGCGAGGTCGTAGACGGTGTCCGCGCCGACGCGGGTGCCCGTCCAGTGGGCCTGCACCCACGCCTGGATCGGCGCGAGGGCGGCACCGCGCCCGCCGAACCCGCCGCCGCCGAACCCGCCGCCGCCGAACCCGCGCTGGCCGCCCGCCGCCGGAGCGACGTAGTAGCGCACCAGGTGGCCGGTGACGTCGGCCTGGAACTGCGGCAGCGTCGGGGTCGGGTCGGAGCCGGAGAACCCGCCGAGGCCCATCACGGAGGTGTCGCTGGCCAGCTCGAGGCCGGCCGCGGCCATCGTCGTGGGCGTCGCGGCCGACCACTGCGTGCCCGCACCACGCAGCAGCGCGGTCACCTGCGGGTCGGCGGCGCCGAAGCCGCCCCCGAAGCCGCCCGGGCCCGCCACGGCCGGCGTCCGACCGGCCTGGCCGGCCCGCGTCGTGCGCCCGGGCGCCGCGGCGAACCGGGACGCCCGGGCGTCGCGCACCGCCGGCCCGGCGCTCGCCTCGGTCCCGGCGTGCGGGGTGACCACGGTGTCGATCGCGTAGGCGCTCGCTCCCCCGAGGGTGGCGACGAGCCCGAGGACCAGGGTCCCGACGACGCCGGCCCGCCGCGCGAGCACCGTCGGGACCACGATCAGGAGCCCGGCGAGCACGCCCGCGGCGAGCACCGTCCCCGGCAGCCAGGGCAGGAAGGTCGGGCTGCGCCCGAGCAGGACCGCCGACCAGACCGCGGTGCCCAGCACCCCGACGGCGGCGGTGACCCGTGCGGCCGGGTCGGCGCGCCGCCGCCACGCCTCGCGGGCGCCGAGGGCGACGAGCGCGGCGATCGCGGGGGCCATGACGATCGTGTAGTACGAGTGGACGGTGCCTTCCATGAAGGAGAAGACCGCCGCGCTCACGACGAGCCAGCCGCCCCAGAGCAGGGCCGCTGCCCGCAGCCGGTCGTCGGCGGGCGCGCGTCGGCCCACCCACAGCAGGGCCACGAGCGCCAGCAGCGCGGCCGGCAGCAGCCAGGCGATCTGACCGCCGAACTCGGTGGAGAACATCCGTCCGGGCCCGGCCTGTCCGCCGAAGCCGCCGAAACCGCCGCCGGGCGGGCCACCGCGCCCCGGGCCTCCCCCGGGGCCGCCGCCCGAGCGCCCGACGATGCGCGAGAGGCCGTTGTAGCCGACGGCGAGCTGCAGCAGCGAGTTGTCGGT
>NZ_JBVPVA010000641.1:0-5719 GCF_055612215.1 Actinomycetospora sp.
GCGCCGCCGGAGGGTTGCCAGTCGGGCGCGTCGGCGGCGACCTGCTCGAGGTCGCCGAGCGAGCGGTGGCTGTGGGGGCGGATGCGCGGGTCGGCGACGGCAGTGGTGACCCGCTCCCCGGTGGCGTCGTCGGAGACGACGACGGCGGGCGCGGAGTCTGCGAGGCAGTGCACGAGCTCCTCGGGGCCCAGCCGGGTCGAGAGCGGCACCGCGACGGCCGCGAGGCGCTGGACGGCGATGTGCAGGGCCGCGGCGGGTTCGCCGCCGGTGAGCACGAGCGCGACCCGGTCCCCGCGGCGCACCCCGAGCCCGGCGAGCGCGTGGGCGAGGCGCGCCGTGCGGGCGTCCCACGCCGACCACGTCATCGGGGCGGGCCCGCCGACGGCGCGGCGGTGCGGGTAGCGCTCGACCGTCCACGCCCACGCGGTCGCCAGATCCACAGGGCACCCCGATCATGCTCCGTCGCGTATCGTCCGATTCGGACTGTATGGATCGGGGCCCGGGAGGGCAAGGGTCGGTAGGGTCCCGACGGTGGCCGACCGTCTGTCCCCGACGTCGTACGTCGTCCTGGGGACGATCGCGCTGCGAGGACCCTCGACGTCGTACGACCTGAAGCGCGCCGTCGGCCGGTCCATCGGCTACTTCTGGCACTTCCCGCACGCGCAGCTGTACTCGGAGCCGCAGCGGCTGGCCGACCTCGGCCTGCTCGAGGCCGAGACCGAGGAGGGCGGCCGGCGACGGCGGACCTTCCGGCTGACCGACGCCGGGCGCGACGAGCTCCGGGCCTGGCTCGCGGAGCCCACCCCCGAGCACTTCCAGATGCGCGACATCGCCGAGCTCAAGCTGTTCTTCAACGAGGTCGGCGACCCGGGCGACGTCACGCGGCTGGCGCGCGAGCAGGTGGCGGCGCACCGGGAGCGGATCGCGGTCTACGAGGAGATGCAGGAGCGCTACGCGTCCCTCGACGCGGTGGCCAAGCGCATGATCACGTTGCGGCTGGGCCTGGAGATGGAGCACGCGGCGCTGCGGTTCTGGTCCTCGCTGCTGTAGGTGCGTGCGCGCCCGTGAGCGCTTTCGGGGGCCATGACACCGGAAAGTGCTCACGTGCGCGCAGCGCACCGGGCCTGCGCGGTGAGCCAGGCCGCGAACTCCGCCGCCGACCAGCCACGGTCGAGCACGAGCCGCCGGTAGAGCGTGCCGTCGTTCAGCGCCCAGAACGCGTCGGCGGCGCGGTCCTCCGTGACGCCGGGCGCGAGGCCGCCGATCGAGGCGAGGTGGCGGGCGAACGCCCGGGCCCCGTCGAGCCGCTCGGTGGCGGCCTTCGCGAGCAGGGCCGCGGCCTCGGCGTCCACGTCCGCGGCCGCCTCCAGGACCCGCCCGATCGACGCCGAGCGCGCCGCGACGTCGACGAGCACCTCGGCCCAGCGCCGCAGCGCGTCCGCGGGGTCGGTGCTCGCCTCGATCGCGAGGACCGCGGGCCGGTCGGCCATCGGGACCGGCTCGTCGTCGCCCACCAGCGAGAAGTCCCAGGCGAGGGCGAGCAGCGCCGCCTTGCCGCCGACGGCGTTGACGACTGTCCGGCGACTCACCCCGGCTGCCGCGGCGACGGCGTCGAGCGTGGTGTCGGCGTAGCCGCGCGCGACGAAGAGCCCCGCCGCTGCCTCGACGACCGCGCGTCGGGTCGCGCGGGCCTGCTCGGTGCGCAGGTCCGACCGGTAGGGCCGCCGCTCGCTCACCGGTGACCTCCTCGTGTCTTGACGGACCCACACATCCGCTGCACTCTCGGTGCACTCAAATTAGCACCAGGAGGTCGGGATGCACGTCGCGATCATCGGCGCCGGCCCGACGGGACTGTTCCTCGGGGCCGCGCTCGCCCGCCGCGGGCACCGGGTCACCGCGGTCGACCGGGACGCCGGTCCCGGCACCGACGGCGGGTGGGCGCGGCGCGGGGTGATGCAGTTCCACCACGCCCACGGGTTCCGCCCGCAGATCGGCGAGGCCCTGCGGGCCGAGATCCCGGAGGCCCACGACGGGTGGGTGGCCGCCGGCGCCGAGCCGATCACGCTCACCCTGCCCGACGGCCGGCGCCTGCCCGGCGGGATGCGATCCCGGCGGGAGACCTTCGAGCGGGCGCTGCGCGCGGCCGTCGTCGGGACCCCCGGTCTGACCCTGCGGCGCGGGCACGTCGACGCGGTCACCCTCGACGACCGGCGCGCCACCGGCCTGCGGGTCGACGGCGTGGACCTGCCCGCGGACCTCGTGATCGACGCGTCCGGCCGCGCGGGACGGGCGACCCGGGCGCTGCGCGCCGCCCCGACGATCCTCGGCCGGGTCGGCGTCGCCTACGTCGACCGGCAGTACCGGTTGCGTCCCGGCGCGGCGCCGGGTCCGATGACGAACCCGCTGGCCTGGCAGGCCGACCTCGACGGCTACCAGGTGATCGTGTTCCGGCACGAGCGTGGGATCTTCTCGGTGCTCCTGGTGCGGGCGACGAGCGACCCCGACCTCGCCCTGCTCCGGCACGAGGCGGCCTTCGACGCGGCCTGCCGGGTGATCCCGGGCCTCGACGACTGGACCGACCCGGAGCGTGCCGAGCCGATCTCCCCGGTGCTCGTCGGCGGCGCGCTGGTGAACCACTACCGCGGCCAGGCGGCGCCGGACGGGACCGTGCGCCGGTCCTTCGTGGCCGTGGGCGACGCCGTCGCCACGACCACGCCGATGTTCGGCCGCGGGATCACGACCTCGCTCATGCAGGCCCGTGAACTGCTCCGGCGCCTGGACGGCGGTGCCGATCCCGAGGACGTCGCCGTCGGCTTCGACGCCTGGTGCGCGACCCACATGCGGCCGTGGGTGGCCGACCACGTCCGGATGGACACCGCGATGCTCGAGCGCTGGTCGGGCCGGGACGTCGACCTGACCGGCCGTCTGCCCTCGGACCTCGTGATGGCCGCGGCGCAGGTCGAGCCGGCGATCGCCGCGGCGCTCCCGCCCTACCTCGCGATGCTCGCCGGGCCGGACTGCCTCGACGAGGTGGAGCCGCTCGCGGCGGCCGTGTACCGCCGCGGCTGGCGCCCGCCCCGCCCCGACGGGCCCGGCCGGGACGAGCTCGCCCGCGTGCTCCGGGGTGCGCCGGTCCCGGCCTGAGCGACGGCGCTACTGGCGGTAGTTCTCGACGATGCTCGCGTCGCGCTCGTGCGCCTCGCCCTCGTCCTCGCCGGCGTCCCGACGACCCTGGCGCTGGCGCTTGAGGTCGAAGAGGCGGTCGCGCTCGACCTGCAGGGCGGCCAGTCGGTCGGCGTCCTCGTCGGTCACCCCGCCGTGGGCGCGGTTGCGGATCTCGTGCTCCTCGGCCGCGTTGGCGTCGATGCGCTCGGCGATCTCGGCCTCGGTGCGGGGTTCCTCGCTGGTCATGGCGGCCAGCCTAGGCGGCTCGATCCCGCTCCCACGGCGAGACCGTCCCCGGGCTCCGGAGATCCACGAAGCGTGATGACGTCGATGCGGTCGGTGTTGACGCGCACCGCTCGATCTGGTCCCCTTTCCGGCGCACGTCTGTCTGCGGTTCACGCCTGGTGCCGCTCCGTGACTCCGGGCCGGTCTCCCCGTACCGGCCGGGTCGGAGGGCGCCCCGTGTCCACCACTCCCCACTCGCTCGACGCCGTCGACGACCCCGACGCTCCCGCCGCCGGCCCGTCCCGCCTGCGCATCGCGTCGACCCGCCCCCGGCCCGGCGTGGCCGTCGTGCGCGTGTCCGGGGAGATCGACCTCGTCGACGCGGCCCGGCTCGACCACCTCCTGCGGACGGCCCTCGCCGACGCCGCCGCGACCGCTCGCCTCGACCCCGCCGAGCACCCGCGGGTGGTCTGCGACCTGGACGGGGTCGAGTTCCTCGGCGCCGCCGGGCTCGGGGTGCTCGCGAGTGCCGTGGTCGTCGCCCGCACGCACGCGGTCGAACTGGTCTGCTTCACGGTCCGGCGATCGGTCCGCCAGGTGATCCGGCTGACCGCTCTCGATCAGGCGCTCTCGCTCATCCCCACCGGCCTCGACGCAGGGACGGCGGGCGACGACGGCGCCTCGGCGGTCTGGTCCGCCTGAATCGCCCGGCGTCAGCGGTCCGTGCGCCGATCGCCCGCGGGACGCAGCGGGTCGTGGCCCATGGTCATGAGGTAGCGGCGCCAGCCCGCCGAGGGGCCCGCGTCCGGCTCGAGGTCCTCGCCGCGCTCGGCGTGGACGATCGAGACGACCCGCGTCATGACCTCGAGGTCGTGGTCGTCGAGGTCGGTCTTGCGCTTGCCGAGGACGGCGAGCACGTCGGCCCCCGTCGGGGGCATGCGCTCCCCGGGGACGTAGTCGGCGTCCTCGGTGGCCTCCTCGGTGAACAGCCACGTCTTCAGCTCACGGGAGTCCATGTTCACCACGCGGTGGAACTCGTCCCAGAGGTCGTCGTACCCGGCGCTCGAAGTCATCCCCGCCCGTTCCCGGACCACGGGCCCGCGCAATCCTCGGATCGCCCGGCTAGATCCGGTCGCCGTAGACGCGCTCGACGGTCATCGTCATGAGCACCCGCCGGTCGGCGACCATGGTGGCGCGGTACTCCTCCCAGTCCGGGTGCTCGCCCGCGGCCGCGCGGTAGTACCCGACCAGGGCCTCGACCTCGGGGCCGTGGGGATCGGTGCCCGGCCCGGTCAGGGTGACCGGGCCCTCGGCGGTCGCCCACGCCCGGCCGTCGGAGGAGGTCACCTCGATCGCGGCCCGCGGGTCGCGGCGCAGGTTCGCGGTCTTGGCCCGGCCCTCGGTCATCGAGACCTGCAGGGTGCCGGCGTCGGGGTCGTAGAACGGCGTGACGGGGGAGAGCTGGGGGAGGCCGCTCGCCCTGATCGTGGCCAGCACGGCCAGGCGGCTCGAGGTGAGCAGGGCGTCGTGGTCGGCGCGTGAGGACATGCCCGCGATCCTCCTCCGTCGGGCCTCACGACGACGAGGCGTGTGCCGGGCGTTCGAGCCGCGCCGTCGCCGGGAACCGTGCAGAGGGCACGCCGACACGGCATCCGGGTCGACGCGCGAGGACCGCGAGACGGAGATGGCCGTGGCTGGAGTGCTGCAACGGTTCGACGGCTACCAGCGCCGGCACCGCTGGGTCGGCCTGCCGCTGGCCGTCGTCTACAAGTTCGTCGACGACCAGGGCACCTACCAGGCGGCGCTGCTCAGCTACTACGGCTTCGTGTCGCTGTTCCCGCTGCTGCTGCTCGCGGTGACCATCCTCGGCTTCGTGCTGGCGAACGACCCCGCCGCCCAGCAGGCCGTGCTCGCCTCGGCGCTGCGGAACTTCCCGGTGATCGGAGACCAGATCGGCGCCAACGTGCACTCGCTGCACGGGAGCGTCGCGGCGTTGTGGATCGGCATCGGGGTCAGCCTCTACGGCTCGCTCGGCATCACGCAGGCCCTGCTCAACGCCATGTGCCAGATGTGGGCCGTGCCGATCGCGGAGCGCCCCGGGCTCCCCGCCGCCTACGGCCGGGGCCTGCTGCTGCTCGGGCTGATCGCGATCGGCGTGCTCGTCACGACGGCGCTGTCGGCCGTCGGCACCGCGGCGAGCGGGGCGATCGCGGGCGGTCCCCTCGCTGGGCTCGGCCCCGTGGTGGGCGTGGTCTCGCTGCTGGGATCGATCGCGGTGAACGTCGGGGTGTTCCTGGTCGGGCTGCGGTTGGTCACGGTCGTGCCCGTG
>NZ_JBVPVA010000856.1:0-4863 GCF_055612215.1 Actinomycetospora sp.
GCGCCGGTGGGTGAGACCGAGCCGGTGAGGGCGCGGGCGTGGCGGGCCAGCCGCAGGCCTTCGGTGGGGTCGATGCGCACGTGGTCAGCCAACAACCGCGACGTGGAGCGGTAGCCCGAGGCGCCGACCGCGTCACAGTCCTCCAATGCGGTCAACGCCGCATAGCAGCGGGCCTGCGCGCAGCGCAGCGCCTCCCACGCCGCCGCGGTCTCGGCCAACGCCGCAGCCGCCGCCGCCGACAACCCGTCACCGTCGCAGGCGCCGTCGGCGAGGAGTCCGGGCACCGCCCACAACCCCGACCCGCCCACCGCAGCGCCACCCGAGGACCCGCAGTCGAGATCGTCGAGGTCGTGCCAGTCGTGGTCGGGCAGCGGAGCGAGGTCGTCGTCCACCCAGCCCGCCGGTTCCTCCCACGGCGGGGGCAGGTACGCGTCCCAGGAGCGGGACTCGTCGACGGGCACGGCCATGCACCCAGTATCGAACACGTGTTCGAACGGCGGAAGCCGTCGGGCAGCGCAATTCGATCTCCGCGAACGGACCCCGAGATCCTGTCGATCAGACGATCGGCCGAACCACGGCCGAGGACCGCAGCGACGCGTCAGCGCACGGGGCGCAGGTGCCGGTGCGCGCGGTGCTTCGCCCCACGGGTCCCGGCGCCCTCGTCGTGGCCGACCGCGGGCAGGACGGGACTCCCGGCATCGTCGTCCGCGCCGAGGACGTCACGACGGTGGCGGATGGCGTCGCAGAGCTGCTGCGCGGGGCCCACGACGTCCGGGCCGGAGATGCCGCTGGCGGCCTCGACGGCGTCGGCGAGGGCGCAGGTGAGGTCGGCGAGCTCGTCGAGGAGATCGACGCCCCAACGGCGACGCAGGGCCGGGTCGGCCATCAGGTGCCAGTCGGAGTGTTCGAGCTCTCGGAGCGCGTCGGTCGCCGTGCGGGCCTGGGCGACGGCCGTGTCATCGAACGTCACGCGCGTGATCCTGGCCCATCCCCGCGCACGGTGCCGCGCGGGGGTTGGGGTCCTTCCGGATCGGTCATCCTGGCGGCCCGCATCCGACGAGGAGGTCCGTGATGACGAGCCCGGGCAACGCCGACGACGACCCTGACGAGCGCCCGCTGGACACCGTGCCCGCGGACCAGGACTCCGGGGACGACCGCGAGGCCGCCGATCCGCGCCCCGAGGGTTCGACGTCCGACGACCGCTGACAACCCACCTCAGCCGTCCGAGCGATCCAGGTCCGCCGGCGCCTCGGGCCAGGGCGGCACGAGGTCGAGGTGATCGGCGGGGCGACCGGTGAACCGGGGCGGACGCTTCTCGAGGAACGACGTGACGCCCTCGACCGCGTCCGGCCCCTGGCCGAGCGTGGAGATCACCCGCGTCTCGGTGCGGTGGGCCTCCCAGGGTGACGCGGTGTCGAGCATCGCCCAGAGCATCCGGCGTGAGAGCGCGACCGAGACCGCTGACGTGTTCTCGGTGATCTCCGCGGCGAGCGCCGCGACGGTGCTGCCCAGCTCCGCGCCCGGCACGACTCGGGACACCAACCGCCCCCGCAGCGCCTCGTCGGCGTCGAAGACGCGCCCGGTCGCGACCCACTCCATCGCCTGCGAGATCCCGACGATGCGGGGCAGGAACCAGCTCGACGCGCCGTCGGGAGCGATGCCGCGGCGCGTGAAGACGTAGCCGAACCGGGCCGTGTCCGAGGCGATCCGGATGTCCGCGGCCAGCGGCATCGTCGCGCCGACCCCGACGGCGGGACCGTTGACCGCGGCGATGACCGGCTTGGTCGAGGCGGCGATCCGCAGCACGACGACCCCGCCGAGATCGCGGGGCGCGCCGCCCAGGGTGCCCCCGGCACGCCGCCGGGCGTCCCCGGTGCGGCGGTGGTCGAAGGTGCTCCCGCCGGCCGAGAGGTCGGCGCCCGCGCAGAACGCGCGGCCGGCGCCGGTGAGGACGACGACGCGGACGTCGTCGTCGGCGTCGCTGCGGTCGAAGGCCTCGACGAGCTCGCCCGCCATCGTCGGGGTGAACGCGTTCAGCCGGTCCGGGCGGTCGAGGGTGATGGTCGCGACCCCGGCGACCGACTCGTACCGGATCTCCGTGGGGATGGGGCACCTCCTCGACGGCGCCCGGACGGCACCCGGGGAGCAGCCTGTCAGCCCGGGGCCTCCCACGCACCGACCGCGCGCCGGAGCGCGGCGTCGATCCCCGCGGACCCGTCGGCGGTGTTGTCCAGGGCCAGATCGGCGACGTCGGGTGGCTCCGCGGGCCGCATGCGCGCGACGAACGCGCCGAAGTCGGCCAGCTTCCCCGCGTCCTGGTCGAGCCCGCGTGCCTCGAGCCGCCGACGCAGCGTCTCCGCCTCGCACCCGACCCACACCAGGCGCACCGGGTCGCCCCCGAGTTCCTCGACCCACCGTGCCCACGCCGCGGCGTCCCGGATGCGGCTGGTGAAGGGGGCGACGAGCAGCACCGGGCAGCCGTGGGCGCGGATCTGGCGCGCGGCCGCGGTCATCCCGCCGTACTCGTGGACCTTGACGTGCTCGTCGTACCAGGGGCCCTCGCGCTCGCCGTCGGACCGGCCCGCGGCCGCGAGGGTGGCGGCCACGAAGCCGCCGTAGAGGACGTCCTTGTCCAGCAGCGCGGGCACCGGGGACAGCAGTCCGAGGATCGCATCGGCGACGGTGCTCTTGCCCGCTCCGGGCGCGCCCGCGACGATCCATATGGCCGCCGGGCGGGTCGGGCCGCTCAGGCGCCCAGGTCCCGCAGCCGCGGCACGAGGTCCTCGCCGACCTGCTCGAGGAACCGGCGCTGGTCGTCGCCGGGGCCGTGCAGGACCAGGTGGTCGAGCCCGGCCTCGACGTAGGGCCGGACCTGCTCGACGGCCTCGTCCGGGTCGGAGGTCACGATCCAGCGCTGCGCGATCTGCTCGATCGGCAGCTCGTCGGCCAGCTTCTCCATCTCCTGGGCCGTCGTCACCGACTGCTTCTGCTCGGCGGTCAGCGACAGCGGCGCCCAGAAGCGGGTGTTTTCGAGGGCGCGGTCCGCGTCGCGGTCGTAGGAGATCTTGATCTCGATGGTGCGGTCGACCGCGTCGATCCCCGGCGTGCCGGCCTTCTCGCGACCCTCGGCCAGGGCGGGCATCAGCTTGTCGGTGTACAGCTCCATGCCCTTGCCCGAGGTGCAGATCATCCCGTCGCCGGCGCGGCCCGCGTAGCGCGCCATCTGCGGGCCACCGGCCGCGACGTAGATCGGCACGGGCGTGCTCGGGCGGTCGTAGATCGAGGCGTCGACCGTCGTGTAGTAGTCGCCCTCGAAGCTGACCGACTCCTCGGTCCAGAGGGCGCGGATGAGCCGCACGGACTCGCGGAGCCGCGCGAACCGCTCCTTGAAGTCCGGCCACTCCCGGCCCGACACCGCGACCTCGTTCAGCGCCTCGCCGGTCCCGATCCCGAGGGCCACGCGGCCCTCGGTGAGCAGCGCCATCGTCGCGAACTGCTGGGCGATGACGGCGGGGTTGTAGCGGAACGTCGGCGTCAGCACGCTCGTCCCGAGCTGGATGCGCGAGGTGCGCTCACCGACGGCGGGCAGCCAGGCCAGCGCCGACGGCGCGTGGCCGCCCTCGTGGCGCCAGGGCAGGAAGTGGTCGGACACCCAGGCGCTGTCGAGGCCGACCTGCTCGGCCAGCACCGCGAACTCGACCAGATCCCTCGGGCCGAACTGCTCGGCGGAGGCCTTGTACCCGATCTTCACCGTCACGTCCCCGAGCCTACCGGCGGGACGGGTGCCGGGAGGCGGCTCGCGGCGCGCTCCACCGCGTCGACGATGCCCACGTAGCCGGTGCAGCGGCAGATGTGCCCGGCCATCTCGGCGCGGATCCGCTCGCGGTCGGGGTGGGGCTCGACCTCGAGCAGGTGCGCCGCCGTCATGAGCATCCCCGGGGTGCACGCGCCGCACTGCAGGCCGTGGCACACGGAGAACGCCTCCTGCAGCGGGTGCAGGGTCCCGTCCGCCGCCGCGAGCCCCTCGACGGTGTCCACCGCGGCACCGTCGGCCTGGACGGCGAACATCAGGCAGGCGCGGGCAGGCTCGGCGTCGACGAGGACGGTGCACGCCCCGCACACCCCGTGCTCGCAGCCGAGGTGGGTGCCGGTGAGCCCGAGGTCCTCGCGCAGGGCGTCCGCGAGCGTGCGCCGCGGCTCGACGTCGAGGCGGTGGCGTTCGCCGTTGACGGTCAGGGTGATCCTCATGCGGGCTCCCGGACGGTGTGACGGGTGGAGGGGGTCGGGTCGCCACGCAGGTCGCCGAGCGCCCGCCGCGTCAGCTCCCCGGTGAGCGCCCGGCGGTACCCGGCGCTGCCGTGCAGGTCGGAGACGGGGTCGACGTCGTCGGCGGCGGCGTCGGCGAGCGCGTCGACCCGGTCCGGATCGACCACGTCCCCGACGTCGAGCAGGGCACCGGCGTCCACGACGTGCGGCGTGCCGGCGACCCCGCCGACGACGACGCGCACCCGGCCGCCGAACCGGGCGGCGACGACGGAGACGACCGCGAAGTCGCCGTGTCGCCGGGCGAACTCGGCGAACCCCCACGCGTCCGGGACCGGCAGCTCGACCCCGGTGATCATCTCGTCCTCGGCCAGCGAGGTCTGCAGCGCGCCGACGAACAGCGCCCCGGCGTCGACCCGGCGCGACCCACCCGGGCCGGTGACGTGCACGGCCCCGCCGCACGCCCGCAGCACCGCGGGCAGTTCCGCGGCCGGGTCGGCGTGGGCGAGGCTGCCGCCGAGGGTGCCGCGGGTGCGGATCGCGGTGTGCCCGACCCAGCCGGCGGCCTCGGCGGCGAGCGGGTGCGCGTCCTGTGCGGCG
>NZ_JBVPVA010000879.1:0-16411 GCF_055612215.1 Actinomycetospora sp.
CAGCAGCGCGAGCGTGCCGAGGGCGAGCATGTTCGCGGTGGTCTCGTGGCCCGCGATCAGCAGCAGCGAGGCGATCCCGATGAGCTCGTCGCGCGTGAGGTCCTCGCCGTGCTCGCGCACGAGCATCCCGAGCATGTCGTCGCCGGGCTCGGCGAACGCCCGGTCGACCAGGTCGCCCATGTAGGCGCGGGACTCGGCCGACACCCGGCCCCGCTCCTCGAGCGGCAGGGTGAGGTCGATCTGCTTCGAGGCGCGGGACTGGAAGTCCTCGCGATCGGCGTACGGGACGCCGAGCAGCTCGCAGATGACCAGGCTCGGGACGGGCAGCGCGAAGTCCGCGACGAGGTCGCTGGGCGGGCCCGCCTGGGCCATCGCGTCGAGCCGCTCGTCGACGATCTCGGTGATCCGCGGCTCGAGGCGGCGGATCCGCTTCACCGTGAACTCGCCGGTGAGCAGGCGCCGCAGCCGGGTGTGCTCGGGCGGGTCGGTCATCAGCAGGTTGCCGGCCCGCATCGCCGCGGGGTCGGTGCCCGGCAGGCGCATCACGGGGAGGCGCTCGGTGGAGAAGCGGGTCGCGTCACCGAGCACCTCACGGGCGTCGGCGTAGCGGGTCACCAGCCAGGCGGGGTGCCCGAGGCTGTCGGTGACGCGCTCGAGCCCGGGCTCGTCGCGCAGGGCGTTGACCGCGGCGAGGGGGGCGAACTGGTCCCGCTGCAGGTGCAGCGGCAGGTCCCTGGCGTCGAGGGAAGCAGACACGGGATCACTCCTGGAGGACGGCGACCTCCTCGACGGTACACGTGAAGCGGCAGTGATCTCCCGTTTAAGGCTCCGGGCCGACGTCGGCGTGCGGCCGGCCGTCGACCTCGACCACCGGGTGCACCGCGAGCGCGAAGAGGGCGCTGCTGCGGCAGGCCCCGGTGTCGAGGTCGAAGCGGTGGCCGTGCCACGGGCAGCGCAGCTCGGTCCCGCGGACCCGCCCCTCGACGAGCGGGCCGGCGAGGTGCGGGCACGCCGCGTCGCACACGCGCAGCGCGCCCCCGTCGAGGACGAAGACGGCGAACGTCCGGCCGTCGTCGGCGGTCACCGTCCAGGCGGAGCGCCCGGCCGGGTCGCCGAGGTCGACGAGCACGACGTCACCGTCGGCCCGACGCCCGCAGGTCGGCGAGCGACTCGCCGCCGACGAACCAGTGCTCGGGCTCGCACTCGGTGACCACCACGCGGACGTTCCCGGCCGGGGCGCCCACCGCGTCCGCCACCGCCGCCGTCACCTTCTCCCCCAGCGCGGCGAGCTGTTCGGGGGTGCGCCCGCGGGCGAGGGTGATCTGGACCAGGGGCACGTCGGGCCCTCCTTCGTCGGGCCATGTGCACGGTTTTCGTCGCGCGGGCGACGACGACCGTTCACATGGCGACAGCCATCTCCACCGTGCCGAGCCGGTCGACCGACACGGTCACCACGTCGCCGGCGGCCACCGGGGTCGCCGCCGTCAGCCCGCCGGAGAGCACGACCTCGCCGGCCCGCAGGCCCTCCCCGGACGCCGCGAGTCGGCGCACCAGCCACGCGACCGCCGCCGCCGGGTGTCCGAGCGACGCCGCCCCCGACGCCGTCGCGACCACCTCGCCGTTCTTCTCGAGCACCACGCCGACCAGCCGCACGTCGATCCCGGCCGGCGGGACCGGGGTCCCGACGACGTAGCGCGCCGCCGAGGTGTTGTCCGCGACGACGTCGGCCATCGTGAACCGGTAGTCGCGGAACCGGGAGTCGAGGACCTCGATCCCGACGGCGAGGCCCGCGGTCGCGGAGAGCACGTCCACGGCCGTGACGTGCGCGCCGGACAGGTCGCGGCCGAGCACGAACACGATCTCCGGCTCCGCCCGCGGCTGGATCAGCGACGACACCGAGAGCGGCTCGCCCAGGTCCAGCGCGGCGGTGGCCGGGAGGAATCCGCAGATCGGCGAGGAGACCCCGACCTGCGCCTGCTTGGCGCGCGAGGTCACCCCGAGCTTCCAGCCCGCCGTCGGGCCCGCCTGGTCGCGCAGCACCCGCTGCACCGCGTAGCCGGTCTCGAGGTCGAGGTCGGAGAACTCGTCGGTCAGCGGGGCGATCGCCGTCCGCTCCGCGACCGCCTTCGACAGCCGCGCCGCCAGGTCGTGCACGTCGAGCGCCGTCACGCGGCCACCTCCGCGCCCGCCGTCACGCGAGTGGTCACGGGGCCCAGCCGGTCGAACTCCGCCCGCCACACGTCGCCGGCCGCGATGGGCACGGCCGCGTGCAGCGCCCCCGTCATCACCAGGTGTCCCGGCTCGAGCGCCACGCCGTGCTCCCCGAGCACGTTCGCCAGCCACGCGACGACCGCGAGCGGGTCACCCAGCGCCGCCGCGCCCGCCCCGGTGTCGACGAGCTCACCGCCCCGGGTCAGCGTCATGCCGATCAGACGCGTGTCCAGGCCGGCGAGCGGCACCACGCGCGAGGACACGACCACCGCGCCGTTGGAGGCGAGGTCGGCGACGGTGTCGGCGAGCGTGATCCGCCAGTCCGCGATCCGTGAGTCGACGATCTCCATCGCGGCCGCGACCCCCGCGACGGCCCGTGCCGCGTCCGTCGGGCCGACGCCCGGCCCGAGCAGCCGCTCCCCCATGACGAACACGATCTCCGCCTCGACCCGGGGAGCGATGAAGCGGTCGAGCGGGAGGGCGTCGCCGTCGCGGTAGACGGTGGAGGCGAGCACCGGCCCGTGGTCGGGCGAGTCGACCCCGATCGCGCGCTGCATCGCCGTCGACGTGAGCCCGACCTTCCGCCCGACGACGCGCTCGCCGTCCGCGAGCAGCAGGTCGGTCAGCGCGCGCTGGACGGCGTAGCCCTCGGCCATCCCCAGCCTCGGCTCGGCGTCGGTGAACGGCGCGATCGGGACGCGGGTGCGCCGCGCCTCGTAGAGGGCGCGGGCCTTGCCCGGGGCGTCGAGCCCGGTGGGGTCGGACACGGTCATGCGGCCTCCTGGCCGGTCGGAGGAGCGGGCAGGGACGATCCTCGGCTCTAGACCCGCGCCGGCACCGTCGGGACCGCCGTGCCGATGAGGCAGTCCCGCGTCACGAGGTCGACCTGCTCGGCCTCGGAGAGCGCCTCCGCGCCGTCGGGGCGCATCGGCACGACGAGGTAGCGCGCCTCGGCGCTCGCATCCCACACCTGGACCTCGGTGGTGTTCGGGAGGACGAGCCCGAACTCGCGGAGCACCCCGCGCGGGTCCCGCACCACCCGCGACCGGTAGGCCTCGCTCTTGTACCAGGCCGGCGGCGGGCCCAGCCACGCCAGCGGATAGCAGGAGCAGAGCGTGCAGACGACGACGTGGTGCACGTCGGGCGTATTCGCCACCGCGTGCAGCCGGATGTCGGAGCTGTAGCCGCTCCCGGCGTGCCCCAGCTCGGCGGCCGCCGCCCCGGCGTCGGCCAGCAGCCGGTCCCGGTACTCGGGCGAGTTCCAGGCGCGCACGACCATCTCGGCGCCGTTGCGGGCGGTCACCCGGTCGCCGTACGCCTCGATGCGCGCGTCGACCTCGGGGCGGGTGATGACCCCGCGGGCCTCGGCGAGGTCGAGCAGGCGGTTCACCCGCGCCTGCAGCTCGGCGTTGCGGTGGTGTCCGGACCCGCTCATGGTCGCTCCAGGTAGCTCACGAAGAGGTCGACGTGCACCCGGTCGCCGGTGTGCGCGTCCGCGCCCCACAGCTCCGGCGCGGCGAAGGCGACCGTCACGATGTCCTCCCGGTGCGCCGCGGACCCGACGACCGCGGACTCGTCGGGGAACCGGCCGTCGCCCACGAGCCGCACGACCTCCCCGACCCGGCCCCGCACGTAGCGCGGCGCCCGGTTGTGGCCGGGCGGGTTCCTCGTCCGGACCCGCACCCGGTCGCCGACCACGAAGCTCACGGCCGCTCCCCCACCAGGTGCTCCAGCGCGGTCAGCCAGCGCTCGTAGTAGGGCATCGCGTAGTACTCGGCCGGCGGGATCCGCTCCATCGTCGCCCGGAACTCGTCGAGGGTGTAGGCGCCCGCGGCGACGAAGGCCTGGTTGAGCACGAAGGTCTGGGCCTCCCACACCGACTCGAACGTCGGCCCGCCGCCCTCGGGGAGCTCGCCGAAGCCGTGCATCCCGCCGACGTCGTTCGCGTAGGCCATCGTCGGAGTCTTGCAGCCCGGCGAGTGGACCTCCAGGGCTGCGACCGGGACCGCCCGGGTCCGGTCGAGGCTGACTGACGGGTCAGCCAGGCTTGCGATCCGAGCAAGACCCGCCGTAGCGTCGAGGACGTGACCGACGCGATCGCCCAGCGGGTGCGCCGCGCGATCGGGCGGACCGGCGAGACCCGGCGGGAGTTCGCGGCCGCGATCGGGCTCGACGAGACCAAGCTGTCGAAGTCCCTCGCCGGCCGGCGCCGCTTCACCACCGACGAGCTGGCCGCGATCAGCCGACGGTCGGAGGTCCCGCTCGCCGACCTCGTCCACGGCGAGCGCCCCGCCGTGACGGCCACGCCCGCGCCGTCGATCACCCCCACCCGGGCCGACGACCCGGACGGTGCCCGCAAGCGGATCCTCGACGCCGCCTGGACGCTCATCGCCCGGCGCGGCTACCACCAGGTCCGGGTCGCCGACGTCGCCGCGGCCGCGGGCACCAGCAGCGCCGCCGTGCACTACCACTTCCCCGGCAAGGACGCCCTGCTCGGCGAGGCACTGCGCCACAACGTCGAGCTGGCGTTCGACCGCCAGTCCGCCGCCCTGGCCGACCTCGCCGACCCGCACGCCCGACTCCTGCGCCTGCTCGAGCTGCAGATGCCCGAGGGCCCGGTGCTCGAGCCGGAGTGGTCGATCTGGATGCAGGTCTGGGTGGAGGCCGTCCTCGACACCACGCCCGACGAGCAGCCCCGCCGGGAGCTCTACCGCGCGGCGCAGGACCGCTGGTTCCGCACCGTCCTCATGACCCTCACCGACGGCGTCACGGCCGGGGTCTTCCGTCCCGGGGACCAGGAACTGCGCGCCCGCCAGCTCACCGCCCTCGTCGACGGCCTCGGCGTCGGGGTCATGACGCGCGCGGCCACCCGCGCCGAGATGCGCGCCGCCCTGCACGACTTCGTCGACCACACCATCCGCCGAGGAGACCGCCCATGAGCCGACCCAGGACCCGCGACGTCGTCATCACCTGCGCGCTGACCGGCGCCGCCGACTCGGTCGGCAAGAGCCCCCACGTCCCGGTCACGCCCCAGCAGATCGCCGACGACGCGATCGCCGCGGCCCACGCCGGCGCCGCCGTCGTCCACGTCCACGTCCGCCACCCCGAGACCGGACGCGGCTCGCGCGACGTCGCCCTCTACCGCGAGGCCGTCCGCCTCATCCGCGACAGCGGGGTCGACGTCGTCCTCAACCTCACCGCGGGCATGGGCGGCGACCTGGTGATCGACCGGGAGGACCCGCTCAAGCCCGTCGACGGGACCGACCTCGTCAACGCCCTCGACCGGCTGCCGCACGTCGAGGAGCTGCTCCCGGACATCGCGACCCTGGACTGCGGCTCGTACAACTTCGGCGACGGCTCCGCGCTCTACGTCTCGACCCCCGACATGCTGCGCACCGGCGCCAAGCGGTTCCAGGAGCTCGGGGTGAAGCCCGAGCTGGAGATCTTCGACACCGGTCAGCTCTGGTTCGCCACCGAGATGATCGCCGAGGGCCTCATCGACGCCCCCGGGCTGGTGCAGCTGTGCATGGGCGTGCCCTACGGCGCCCCGGCCGACCCGGGGCTGCTGGCCGCGATGGTGAACCTGCTCCCCGACGGCGTGCAGTTCACCTCGTTCGCCCTCGGCCGCGACCAGCTGCCCTGGGTGGCGCAGTCGGTGCTGCTCGGCGGCCACGCGCGGGTCGGGCTCGAGGACAACCTGTACCTCTCGCGCGGGGTGAAGGCGACGAACGCCGCCCTCGTCGAGCGGGCGGTGGCGATCGTCGAGGGCCTGGGCGCGTCCGTCGCCACGCCCGACCGGGCCCGCGAGATCTTCGGGCTGGGCCGGTGATCGCCTGCATCGGCGCCGGCGTCATCGGGGGCGGGTGGGCGGCGTTCTTCCTCGCCCACGGGTACGACGTCGTCGCCTGGGACCCGGCGCCCCACGCCGAGGCCCGCCTGCGTCGCACGGTCGAGGCGGCGCGCCCGGCACTGAACGCGCTGGGCTTTCCCGACGCCGCGTGGGGCGGGCTGCGGATGGCCCGCTCGCTGCCGGACGCGGTCCGCGACGCCGAGTTCGTCCAGGAGTCCGCCCCCGAGGACCTCGCGCTCAAGCGCTCGCTGCTCGCCGACCTCGCCGCCGCGACCGGGCCCGACACGATCGTCGCGAGCTCCACCTCCGGGTTCCCCATGACCGAGATGGCGACGGCGGCGGAGGATCCGTCACGGCTGGTCGTCGGGCACCCGTTCAACCCCCCGTACCTGATCCCGCTGGTCGAGGTCGTCGGCGGCGCGGCGACCGACCCCGGCGTCGTGGCGGCGGCCGCGGCGTTCTACCGGGGGCTGGGGAAGTCGGTGATCGCGATGGACCGGGAGGTCCCCGGGTTCGTCGCCAACCGGCTCCAGGAGGCGTTGTGGCGCGAGGCCCTGCACATGGTCGCGCACGGTGACGCCACGGTCGACCAGATCGACGCCGCCATCACCGACGGCCCGGGCCTGCGCTGGCCGGTGCACGGCCCGTGCCTGACGTTCCACCTCGCGGGCGGCGAGGGCGGGATGGCGCACATGCTCGACCACTTCGGCCCGTCCCTGCTCGCCCCGTGGACCCGGCTGGACGCGCCGGAGCTCACGCCGGCGCTGCGCGACGCGATGGTGGACGGCACGGCCGCCGAGGCCGGGGGCCGGGACTTCGCGGCGCTCGTGGCCGAGCGGGACCGGGCCGTGATCGCCGTCCGGCAGGCCGTGGAGGAGGCCCGCCGGGACTGAGGCGCGCTCGTCGGTGTGGCGGGCTGGGACCTGCGCGCGGCGAACACACTCCCGCCGAAACCGGACACGACGCTGCAGAAACCTGCGCGCGGCACACACACTCCGGGCGAGGCCCGACACGACTCCGCGGGGATCGGTGTTCGCGACGCGCAGGTTCGGCGAGAACCGCGCGCTTCTCCCCAGAGTGTGTGCGCCGCGCGCAGGTTCTCCCAGCACGGCGCCCTTCTCCCCGGACTGTGTGCGCCGCGCGCAGGTCTCCGCCCGGGAGCCCGCGAGTCGCGCCCCTCCCGGACCTCGGGGAAGGTCACCCGCGTGACCTGGAGCCGGAAGAACCTCGAGGGCGTCGAGACGATCGCGCCGACGACGAGCGTGTACCTCACCCCCGAGCGGCAGGAGATCCAGCGCACGGCCCGCGCCTTCGCGATGGAGGAGGTGCTCCCGCTCGCCGACGAGCTCGACCCGCAGCGCGGCGAGATCCCGGAGGCCCTGATCGAGCGGCTCGCCGAACTGGGCTACTTCGGCATCATGGTCGACCGCGAGCACGGCGGCCTCGGGCTCGGGGTGTTCGAGTACTGCCTGATCTGCGAGGAGCTGGCGCGCGGGTGGATGAGCGTCGCCAGCATCATCGCCCGCGGCAACGGCACGGGGTGCGCGTCCCCGGACGAGGAGCGCCGCGCGGAGCTGCTCCGCCGGTCCGCCGCCGGCCGGTGGATCGGCGGGATCGCGTTCTCCGAGCCGTCGGCCGGATCGGACCTGGCGAACGTCGAGTGCGCCGCCGAGCGCGACGGCGACGAGTTCGTGATCACCGGCACCAAGCGGTGGGTCGGGCACGCCCGGCGCGCCGACTTCCTGCACCTGCTCGCCCGCACCCGGCCGCCCCGCGCGGGCGAGGGCCGGTCGGACGGGCTCGAGCTCTTCCTCGTCGAGAAGGAGCGGGGCTCGTTCCCGGACCAGGTCTCCGGCACGCCGATCGACAAGATCGGCTACTACGGCCTGACGACGTGGGAGCTGCGCTTCGACGGGCTCCGGGTCCCGGCAGACGCGCTGCAGGACACCGGACAGGCCGAGGGCCAGGGGTTCAAGGACAGCCTGCGCTGGCTCGGACCGGCGCGGGTGCAGACGGCGGCGCGCGCGGTCGGGCTGGCCCGCGGCGCGCTGGAGGACGCGGTCGCGTACTGCCGGCAGCGGGTGCAGTTCGGCCACCCGATCGGCGAGCAGCAGGTGATCAGGCACGCGATCGCCGACATGTCCGCCCAAGTGGAGGCGGCGCGGCAGCTGTGGATGCACGCGGCGTGGCTCGTCGACTCCGGCGCGGCCGCGGACGTCGCGACCTCGCAGGCCAAGCTGGTCGCCTCGGAGACAGCCGAGCACGTGACCGGCCAGGCGCTGCAGATCTTCGGCGGCAACGGCTACACGACGGAGTACTCGGTGGAGCGGTACTGGCGCGACGCCCGGCTCACCACGATCTTCGAGGGCACGTCGGAGATCCAGCGCAAGATCGTCTCCGACGCGCTGATCGGGCACTGACCTCCCTCGCGCCGCACGGCACACTGGAGATCGATGCGCCCGCCCGCCTCGCTTCCGCCCCGGCTGGGGCTCGACCCCGCGCGGATGCGGCTGCCGGTGTCGCAGGAGTGGCGCACGATCCGCGACCACGTCGTCACCCGCGTCCCGCTGCCCGCGGGCGAGGTCGACGCGATGTTCGCCGCCGGCCGCTTCCACGACGCGCGGGGACCGCTGCCCGCGGACGCGCCCTACGTCAGCGGCGGGTCGGTCTGGTTCCACCGCGACCTGCCCGACGAGGCCCCGGTGCCGTTCGGCATCGAGGTGGTGCACCGTGACGAGGACGTGCTCGTCGCCGACAAGCCGCACTTCCTCGCGACGATCCCGCGCGGGCGCCACGTCCGGGAGACCGCCCTCGTCCGGCTGCGCGACGAGCACGGCCTGCCCGACCTCTCCCCCGCCCACCGGCTCGACCGCGTGACGGCGGGGCTGGTGCTGTTCGTGGTCCGTCGCGAGCGCCGCGGGGCCTACCAGAACCTGTTCCGCGACCGCCGCGTCGAGAAGACCTACACCGCGGTCACCCGCTACGACGCCGCCCTCCCCCCGAGCACGACGGTCCGCTCGCGCATCGTCAAGGACCGCGGGGTGATCACCGCGCGGGAGGTCCCCGGGGAGCCGAACGCCGAGACCCGCGTCGAGCTGCTCGAGCACCGCGACGACGCCCACCTCGGTCCCATCGCCCGCTATCGCCTGACGCCGCTCACCGGGCGGACCCACCAGCTGCGCCTGCACCTGGCCTCGCTCGGCGTCCCGATCCTCGGCGACCCGTTCTACCCGGAACTGCGCGACGTGCCCCTCGACGACTTCCGCGCCCCGCTGCAGCTGCTCGCCACGACGCTCGCCTGGCCCGACCCGCGGACCGGCGAGCGCCGCTCCGTGTCGTCGCGACGCACCCTGCAGGCCTGGGACGATCCGGCCGGGTGGCTGGCGGGTACCGCTCGGGAGTGAACCCCGACCCGCTCATCGTCTCGGCCGTGCTGAGCCCCGACGCCCAGGACGACCTCGACGCGCAGCGACGTCGCTGGTTCCCGGCCGACCGGCTGCACGTGGGCGCCCACATCACGCTCTTCCACGCGCTGCCCGGGGAGCGGCTCGAGGAGGTGCGGACGGCGCTCACGGAGCTGACCGGCCGGCCGCGGCCCTCGCTCCACGTGGGCGAGCCCTTCACGATGGGGCGCGGGGTGGGGCTGCGGCTGCAGTCGTCGGCGCTCGAGGGGCTGCGTGGTGCGATCGCCCGGCGCTTCGACGGCGACCTCACCGACCAGGACGCCCGACGCTGGCGCCCGCACGTGACGATCCAGAACAAGGTCACGCCCGAGGAGGCACGGCGCACGCTCGAGACCGTCCGGGAGACCCACACCGACTACGACACCGAGGTCGATGCGCTCGCCCTGTGGCACTACCGTGGCGGGCCGTGGGAGGCGGCGGGCGAGTACCGGTTCGAACCCCGGGCGTGAGGAACGGGTCGTTCGTGCCCGTGGGCGCCACGCACGGGTCGCTCGGCCGCGAGGAGCGGACCGCGTGAGGGCCGAGGGTCCCGGTGCCGTCCCGGTGGTCGCCGCACCGATGGCGGGCGGCCCGTCGACCCCGGAGCTGGTCGCCGCGGTCGCCGACGTCGGCGGCTACGGCTACCTCGCCGCGGGCTACCTGACCGCCGACACGCTCGCCGCCCAGCTCGCCGAACTGCGCGAGCGCACGGCGGAGCCCTTCGGGGTGAACCTGTTCCTGCCGCCGACGACGCCCCGCACGGACCGCGAGCAGCGACGCCGCGACGCCGCCGTCGACGAGTACGGGCGGCGCCTGGCCCCGGAGGCCGCGGCCGTCGGCGCCGAGCTCGGGGATCCCCACCCCGCGACCGACCCCGACGCGGGGGCAGCCCTCGACGACAAGATCGCGGTGCTGGCCGCGGACCCCCCGCACGCGATCAGCGTGACGTTCGCCCTGCCCGACGCGGACCGGTTCGCCGCGTTGCGCGCCACCGGCGCCGTCCTCGTCGCGACCGTGACCAGCGTCGAGGAGGCCCGCGCGGCGACGGGGGCCGGGTTCGACGCGCTGTGCGTGCAGGGCTCCGAGGCGGGTGGGCACCGCGGGACGCATGACGCCGCGGCGGATCCGAACGACACCGACACCGTCGACCTGCTCACCGCGATCGGGCACGTGACGACACTGCCCATGGTCGCCGCGGGCGGGATCGCGGACGCCGCGACGGCGCGGCGGGCGCTGGGGGCAGGCGCGGTGGCCGTCCAGGTGGGGACCGCCCTGCTCCGGTGCCCGGAGGCCGGGACCTCGGCGACCCATCGCGGGGCGCTCGCCGACCCGTCGTTCTCCGGCACCCTCGTCACCCGCGCCTACACCGGCCGGCCGGCCCGGGCGCTGACCACGCGGTTCGCCGTCGAGCACGGCGGCGCCGCGCCGTCGGCCTATCCCGAGGTGCACCACCTGACGCGGCCCATGCGCGTCGCGGCCGCCGCCGCGGGCGACGCCGACCGGGTCCACCTCTGGGCCGGCGTGCATTTCCGCCGCGCCGCGGCGTCCCCCGCCGCGGACGTGGTGCGCGCGCTGCTCTGAGGGGCCGGCCCCGGGCCCGCGCGAACCGGCGGCGGGACGAGCCATGCCCAGGAATTGACTCTACGTGTACGAACAACGGTGAACGTGGCGGATCTCGCCACGAACACTTACGGTACGTGACGGGCGTCGGCTCGCCCGCCCCCACACGCCAGGGGCGGGCGGCCCGACACCCACGCGGCTAGAAGTACGTCTTGCGGCCGCCCACGCCCCGGCCGACAGCACCGAGGATGGTGAGGATCAGGCCGACGACGGCCAGGATCGCACCGATGGTGTAGAGGATCGAGATACCGGTCAGGTATCCGACGATGATGAGGATGACGCCGAGGACGATCATGAAACTCCCTCGTTTCTCTCCGACCGGACGGTCGGGACTGCTTGATACCCGAGCGTGACCTCGTGAACACACAGGCGCCCCATACACTCACCGATTCGGGTGATGATCACGACTACGCGTCGCGCCCCGAGACAAAAGCCGACGGCCTGACTCCGGCGGACTCCTGGGCCACCCACGAGACGACCACGGTCTGGGCGGCCGACGGCCCCGCGGACGACGCCGGGGTCCGCGTCGAGGTGCACGACGTCACGGCCCCGGAGGGCGACCGGTTCGACTACCCGATCGTCCACCTGCCCCGCGTGGCGATCGCGCTCGTCGTGCGCGACGGGGACGCCGGCGAGGAGGTCCTCATGCTCCGGACCTACCGCTACCCGGTGAACCGCTACGGCTGGGAGCTGCCGGGGGGCGGCGTCGACGACGGCGAGGAGCCGCGCGTGGCCGCCGCGCGCGAGGCCGCGGAGGAGACCGGCTGGCGCCCACGCGGGCCGGGGCGGCCGCTCATCGACTTCGAGCCCCTCCCCGGTGGCGTCTCGACGAGCATCCACGTCCACCTCTGGCGCGACGCGGAACGCAGCGACGGGCCCCTGGACCGGCACGAGCCGGGGCGGGCCCGCTGGGTGCCGGTGTCCGACGTCGTCCGGCTCGCGGGAGCGGGCGAGCTCCTGGGGTCCGGGACGCTCGTCGGGCTGCTGCAGTACGTGGCGGAGAGCACGCCCGCTCCCAATTAGTCGGACGTCCTACTATATTGGAGTCGGCGTCACCCGGGCGCCTCCGCGAGCAGCGAGGACGATCCCCTCATGGTCGAGTCAGCGACGAGCGAGCTCCACGTGCCGAGCAACCCGATCCGCGTGGTCACCGCGGCCAGCCTGTTCGACGGGCACGACGCCGCGATCAACATCATGCGGCGGATCCTGCAGCGCCAGGGCGCCGAGGTGATCCACCTGGGGCACGACCGCTCGGTCGACGACGTCGTCTCGGCCGCGGTCGAGGAGGACGCGCAGGCGGTCGCGATCTCCTCCTACCAGGGCGGGCACGTCGAGTACTTCTCCTACCTGGTCGACCTGCTGCGCGAGCGCGGCGCCGGGCACGTCCGCGTGTACGGCGGGGGTGGCGGCGTCATCGTCCAGCGCGAGATCGACCAGCTGCACGCCCACGGCGTGTCCCGGATCTTCTCGCCGCAGGACGGCCAGCAGCTCGGCCTGCCCGGCATGATCAACACGATCATCCGGGAGTGCGACGAGGACCTGTCCGCGCAGGCGCCGTCGTCCTGGGACGGGCTGTTCACCGGCGAGCGCGCCGTGGTGGCGCGCGCCGTGACGATGGCCGAGGCCGGCGCGCTGCCGGCCGAGGTGCGCGAGCGGGTCGACGCCGCGAACGCCGAGCGCACCGTGCCGGTCCTCGGCATCACCGGCACCGGCGGCTCCGGCAAGTCCTCGCTCACCGACGAACTGGTCCGCCGCGCCCGGATGGACCGCGAGGACAAGCTCAGGATCGCCGTGCTCGCGGTCGACCCCACCCGTCGTCGTGGGGGCGGCGCCCTGCTCGGCGACCGTATCCGCATGAACGCCCTCGGCGGGCCGGTCGCCTTCCGCTCGATGGCCAACCGCGGGTCCGGGACGGCGCTGCCCGAGCGGCTCGCGGACGTCCTCGCGGTCCTGCGCGCCTCCGGGGCCGACCTGGTGATCGTCGAGACCCCGGGGATCGGGCAGGGCGACGCGGGCATCGTCGACGTCGCCGACGTCTCGCTCTACGTCATGACCCCGGAGTTCGGTGCCGCCTCGCAGCTCGAGAAGATCGACATGCTCGACTTCGCCGACGTCGTCGCGATCAACAAGTTCGAGCGCCGCGGCGCGCAGGACGCCCGCCGCGACGTCGCCCGGCAGCTGGTCCGCAACCGGT
This sequence comes from Actinomycetospora sp., assembly GCF_055612215.1. Lineage (NCBI taxonomy): Bacteria > Bacillati > Actinomycetota > Actinomycetes > Pseudonocardiales > Pseudonocardiaceae > Actinomycetospora > Actinomycetospora sp. Next base: position 13,319 of record NZ_JBVPVA010000879.1, read on the forward strand.
CCGCGTTCGGGGCCCGCTGGGAGGACATGCCCGTCTTCTGCACCAGCGCGGCCCGCTTCGACGACGACGGCGTCACGGCGCTCTACCAGCACCTGCGCGACCTGCTCGCCGACACGGGGCTGCCCGCCGGTGCCGGGCGGCTGCCCGCGGTCGCCGTCCGGACGTCGTCGGGCCTGCGCACGCCGGTGCCGCCGGAGCGGGAGCGCTACCTCGCCGAGATCGCCGCGACGGTGCGCGGGTACCACGCGCGCACGTCCGAGCTCGCCGACGCCGCCCGCCGCCGCCAGCACCTGACCACCGCCTCCACCCTTCTCGCCGAGCACCCTCCCACCGGCGGCGATCAAGGAATCCAGCGGGATCAAGGAATTCAGCGGGATCAAGGATCGCTCATGATCCCGCTGAATTCCTTGATCGCCGCAGAGGAGGGGAGGCTCGACGACGAGACCCGGGCCGCGCTCGAGGAGTGGCCGGCGGTCGTCGAGCAGTACGGGGGCGACGAGCTCGTGTACAGCGTCCGCGGCCGGGAGATCCGCACGCCGCTGGTGCGCGAGAGCCTCTCGGGCACCAAGCTCCGCCGGGTCGCGCTGCCCCGCACGCAGGACCACGGCGACCTCGTGCGCTTCCTGCGGTCGGAGAACCTGCCCGGGCGGTTCCCGTTCACGGCCGGCGTCTTCCCGCTCAAGCGCGACGCCGAGGCGCCCGCGCGGATGTTCGCCGGCGAGGGCGACCCGGCCCGCACGAACCGGCGCTTCCACCTGCTCGCCGAGGGCCAGCCCGCGACCCGCCTCTCGACCGCGTTCGACTCGGTCACGCTCTACGGCCGCGACCCCGCCGAGCGCCCCGACGTCTACGGCAAGGTCGGGACGTCGGGCGTGAGCGTCGCGACCCTCGACGACATGAAGGTGCTCTACTCCGGCTTCGACCTCTGCGCCCCGACCACGAGCGTCTCGATGACGATCAACGGGCCGGCGCCGGCGATCCTCGCGATGTTCCTCAACACCGCGATCGACCAGCAGGTCGAGGCCGACCCCGGTCAGCCGTACGAGGAGGTCCGCGCCCGCACGCTGCGCACCGTGCGCGGCACGGTTCAAGCGGACATCCTCAAGGAGGACCAGGGCCAGAACACGTGCATCTTCTCCACCGACTTCGCGCTGCGCTGCATGGCCGACGTCCAGGAGTGGTTCATCGGGCACGACGTCCGCAACTTCTACTCGGTGAGCATCAGCGGGTACCACATCGCGGAGGCCGGGGCGAACCCCCTCACCCAGCTCGCGTTCACCCTGGCCAACGGCTTCACCTACGTCGAGAGCTACCTCGCGCGGGGCATGTCGATCGACGACTTCGCGCCGAACCTGTCGTTCTTCTTCAGCAACGGCATGGATCCCGAGTACACGGTGCTCGGCCGGGTGGCGCGCCGGATCTGGGCCGTCGCCATGAAGGAGCGCTACGGCGCCGCCGAACGGTCGCAGAAGCTGAAGTACCACGTGCAGACCAGCGGCCGGTCACTGCACGCGCAGGAGATGGACTTCAACGACATCCGGACGACGCTCCAGGCGCTGTGCGCGATCTACGACAACGCGAATTCGCTGCACACGAACGCCTACGACGAGGCCGTGACGACGCCGAGCGAGCACTCGGTCCGGCGGGCCCTCGCCATTCAGATGATCATCGATCGGGAATGGGGGCTGGCGGCCAACGAGAACCCGCTGCAGGGGTCGTACGTGGTCGACGAGCTCACCGACCTCGTCGAGGAGGCCGTGCTCGCGGAGTTCGAGCGGCTGTCGCAGCGCGGCGGCGTGCTCGGCGCGATGGAGACCGGGTACCAGCGCGGGCGGATCCAGGACGAGTCGATGCTCTACGAGCAGCGCAAGCACGACGGGAGCCTGCCGATCGTCGGCGTCAACACGTTCGTCGCGCCCGGCGGCTCGACGGTGGCCGGCCCGCTCGCCCTGGCCCGGGGGACGGAGGAGGAGAAGCAGTCGCAGCTGCGCCGACTCGCCGACTTCCACGAGCGGCACGCCGCGGAGGCACCGGCCGCGCTGGAACGCCTCAAGGCCGTCGCGATGGCCGGCGAGAACACGTTCGAGGCCCTCATGGACGCCGTCCGCGTGTGCTCGCTCGGTCAGATCAGCCAGGCGTTCTTCGAGGTCGGCGGTCAGTACAGGCGTTCGCTGTGACCCCGCGCAGGTTGCCGTTCGACCCGGTGGCCGAGGCGCGGCGGCTCTGGTCGGAGCAGGGCTGGGGGGCGGCCGCGCCGGGCATGGCTGCGGTGACGTCGCTGATGCGGGCGCAGCAGATCGTGCAGGCCCGCGTCGAGGAGGTGCTGCGGCCGTTCGGGCTCACGTTCGCGCGCTACGAGGTGCTCATGCTGTTGCGGCTCAGCCGGCGCGGCACGTTGCCGATGGCCCGGATCGGCGAGCGGCTGCAGGTGCACCCGGCCTCGGTGACGAACGCGGTGGACCGGCTGGAGGGGCAGGGCTTCGTCCGGCGGGCGCCGCACCCGACCGATCGCCGGACGACCCTGGTCGAGCTGACCGACGACGGGCGGGCCGTGGCCGGCAAGGCGACCGAGGAGCTGAATGCCTCCGTGTTCGCCGAGCCGGGTCTGGGTCCGCAGGACGTCGAGCGCCTCGTCGACGTGCTCACCGAGCTGCGCCGCGAGGCCGGCGACTTCTAGCCGCCGGCCACCACCGGATCGCCGACCAGCTCGGCGCCGGCCTCGCGCAGCTGCTCGAGCGCGCGCTCGGTCGTCGCCGGAGCCACGCCCGCGGTCAGGCCGAGCAGCACCCGGGTCGAGAAGCCCTCCGAGACGGCGTCCAGAGCGGTCGCCCGCACGCAGTGGTCCGTCGCGATGCCGACGACGTCCACGGCCTCGACCTGCCGCGCCCGCAGCCACGCGCCCAGCCCGACCCGCTCGCCGCCCTCGTCGGTGGCCCCCTCGAAGCCCGAGTACGCCGCCGAGTGCTCGCCCTTGGTGAACCAGGCGTCGACGGCGGAGACGTCGATCGCGGGGTGGCTGTGCGAGCCGTCGGTGCCGACCACGCAGTGCGCCGGCCAGGTGTCGACGAAGTCGGGGTGCTCGGCGAAGTGGTG
>NZ_JBVPVA010001013.1:0-3435 GCF_055612215.1 Actinomycetospora sp.
TCGGTGACGGCGAGGTCGGAGAAGCCGTGGCCGGCGCCGACCGGACGGACGGTGTGCCCGCGCTCGGCGGCCCGGCGGACCACCCCCGCGACGCCGGCCTCGTCGAGCGGCCGGGCGGTGGCCACGGGCCGGCAGCGTTGCCCGCCCGACCAGTTCGTCCACATCGGGGTCACCCTAGGACCCCGCGTCCGGTGGGCGCGTGACTCCGACCCGGGTGGCCCGACCGCGCCCGCGGACGACGACGGCCCGGGGGCGGGCGCCTCGCGCGCCGCCCCCGGGCCGTCGGGGTGTGGGGTCCTCAGGCGACGAACTTGCCGATCGCGACGTCCACGCCGTCGCGGACGGTGGCCGCCGTCGTGCCGGCGGCCGAGCGCGCGCCCTCGGCCCACTCGGAGAGGTCGGGGCCGTCCGAGCTCCCGGTGAGCTGGCGGGTCTGCTTCGCGAGCTTGCGCGAGGCCCGGCGGGCGCGCCAGCCCAGCGAGGGCTTCCCCTCGGTGTCCACCGCGGCGAGGATCAGCCCGCCGAGCAGCCCGAGGTTCTTGAGGAAGTGCTGCTCCTGGGCGGTGCGCTCCTCGCCGTCGTACTCCCAGAAGGCGTGCGCGGTGATCGTCGTGGGGATGACGCTGCCGGCGAGCAGGAGCGAGGCGATGCGCGGGAACTTGCCCAGGGCGAGCAGGACACCCGCGCCGATCTTCACGCCGGCGTCGATGCGCACGAGCTGCTCGGGCTCGGTGGGCGCCTGCGGTGGGAGCTTGTCACCCACCACGTTCTGCGCCTGCGCGACCTTGGGCGCGGCGGCCTTGATGCGGGGCTCGGGGTTGAGCAGGGTGTCGATCCCGCCCTTGATGAACACCGCGGCCAGCAGGGGTCGGGCGAGGCGACGGACCAGCATGGGCAAAGACCTCCGAGGGCAGGGATGGTGGCCGGGGCGATACCCGGCTCCGGCTCGGGGCACACCTCACCACGCCCGGACCCCCACGCACACGACGAGGGGCGCCCCCGTCCGCTCCCCAGCGCGGAGGTGCCCCTCGTGGCGTGTTCCTCGACCGCGTCACGGCCGTTCCGGACTCCCCCGACGGGACCGGACCGGCGTCCTCAGTGACGCAGGGCGTGGCGCCCGCTCTCGGGCTCCACGCGCGGGCGACGGCGGCGCTCCGCCCGCCGACGCAGCTCGTCCTCGGTCGAGGCGAGCGGAGCGCCGGCCGGCTCGGCGCCCCGGTGCGTGCGCTCCTGGGCCGGGAACGGGCCCGACCCCGGGTGCGGCGCCGGGATGTCCGGGTGGGCCGGGGCCCTGCGCTCCTCGCGCCGGGCCTCGTCGTACCGCGGCCCGTCGTACCGGGCCGCGTCGTACCGGGCGTCGTGCCGCGACCCGACGTCACGGGGTCCGCGGTAGCGCGGCCCGTCGTACCGGTCGTCGTGCCGCTCGCGGACCTCGTGCGCGACCGACCGGAAGATCGGGGTCGGCTCGAACTCCGAGCGCGCGGGCACCGCCGGACGGACGGGGCGCCGGCCCTCGGAGCGGGCGCGCTGCGCCCGCACGAAGCGCTCGCGCGCGATCCGGTCGGGCTCGGGGTCCCGCGGCCCCCGCGGCGGCGCGACCCGCTCCAGGCGCGCCGGCTCGTCGTACGTCCACGACCCGGTGTCGTCGAGACGCCACCCGCCGCGCACCGTCTCCTCTCGCCAGACCCACATGTTCCACCTCCGCCAATGCGCCCACACGGTTCACCGACACAGGGGCGAACGGCCGCCGGTGTTGGTGTCAGACGGGGCAACGGCAGGGCCGGGGCGAACCTTGTGGGCGACGCGCCGAGCCAACCGCGACACGCCCGAACACCCCCTGTCCGTGTGTCACTCCACCGGTGCACGAAGCAGGTCCGGGCGCGGAGCAGCGCCGAGGTGACGCCGGGTGACGTCCCACCGCTCGACCGAGGCACCCGGGTGATACCTCCGGGGGCGGGGTTCCCGTGCGGCCGGTCGCCACCGCATCGAGTGGATGCGCACGGTGGTGGGAGCCCCTGTCGAGCGACGGGGAGCGGGAGTGGTCCGGGGTCCGGGTGGTCCCGACGCGGCCTCCCCACTGCGGCGGGGCCCGCCAGCGACGACGATGCGGCGGTGCGATGCGTGGTCACCGGTGCGACCGGCTACATCGGCGGGCGGCTCGCCCCACGACTCGTGGCGGAGGGACACACGGTGCGGTGCGTGGTGCGCACCCCCGCGAAGGTCAAGGACATCCCGTGGGCGCAGCAGGACGCCGTCGAGGTGGTGCGCGGCGACGTCCTCGACGGCGCGTCGATGCGCGCGGCCTGTGAGGGCGCGGACGTCCTCTACTACCTCGTCCACTCCCTCTCCGAGGCCGGCTTCGCCGCGGTCGACCGGCGCGCGGCACTGATCACGGCCGAGGCGGCCCGCGACGCCGGGGTGCGGCGGATCGTCTACCTCGGCGGCATCCACCCCGAGGGGGTCGAGCTCACCGAGCACCTCTCCTCGCGCACCGAGGTCGGCGAGATCTTCCTCCACTCCGGGGTCCCGACCGTGGTCCTGCAGGCGGCGATCATCCTCGGGTCCGGGTCCGCGAGCTTCGAGCTGCTGCGCTACCTCACCGAGCGGTTGCCGGTGATGCTGACGCCGTCGTGGGTGCACCACCGCGTCCAGCCGATCGCGATCCGCGACGTGCTGCACTACCTCACCCGCGTGGTCGACCTCCCGCCCGAGGTCAACCGCACCTTCGACATCGGCGGGCCCGACGTCCTCACCTACCTGGCGATGATGGAGGGCTTCGCGGAGATCGAGGGCCTGCCGCCGCGTCGGATGCTGCCGGTCCCGGTGCTGAGTCCGCGCCTGTCCTCCCACTGGGTCAACCTCGTCACCCCGGTCCCGCGCTCGACGGCGGTACCGCTGATCGACTCGCTGGTCCACGAGGTCGTCGCCGCCGAGCACGACATCGACGCGTGGGTGGACCCGCCGGCGGAGGGCCTGCTCGGGTTCCGTCCGGCGGTGGAGCTGGCGCTCACGCGGATCCGGGACGGGCAGGTCGAGACCCGCTGGTCGGGGGCCAACGCGCGCTACGCGCCGTCCGACCCGATGCCCTCGGACCTCCTGCCCTCCGACCCGGACTGGGCCGGCGGCACGGTCTACACCGACGTCCGCGAGCGGGCGTCCGCCGCGCAGGCCGAGACGCTCTGGCACGTGATCGTCGGGATCGGCGGGGACCGCGGCTGGTACTCGTTCCCGCTGGGCTGGTGGGCGCGCGGGATCCTGGACCGACTGGCCGGGGGCGTGGGCCTGCGGCGGGGCCGTCGGGACGCGGACTCGCTCAAGGTCGGGGACGCCCTCGACTGGTGGCGGGTGGAGGAGTACATCGAACCCACCGCGACGGCGGACGTCTCGGCGTCGGTGCCCGACCTCGAGGACGGCGAGTACCTGCTGCGGCTGCGC
>NZ_JBVPVA010001070.1:0-2998 GCF_055612215.1 Actinomycetospora sp.
GACGGCGCTCGACGAGGCGCGGAGCCCGTCGGGGAAGAGTCCCCGGCGCCCTGACGGCCCTCCCTCGCCGCCGCCCCCGCGGCGCACCGCGCCCGTGAACCCGGCGCCGCCGCCGAAGCGCCCGGCCGCGCCGCCGCCCGCGCCCCCGGGCCGGCCCCCGTCCCGCGGGGCGGTGCGCCTGCTGCGCGTCCTCGCCGTCGCCGCCTCGGTGCTGGTCTTCGCGCTGAGCGGCACCGCGTGGGCCGCCCTGTCGGGCAGCTTCTCCACCTCGGGTGCGCTCGCGAAGAAGGGGACCGCCGCCGACGGCGCCACCGACATCCTGCTCGTCGGCACCGACAGCCGGAACGACGCACAGGGCAACCCGCTGCCCCGCGACGTCCTCGCCCAGCTCGACGCCGGGTCGGCGGACGGCGAGCTGAACACCGACTCGATGATGCTGGTGCGGGTGCCCAACGACGGCAGCCGCGCGGTCGCCTTCTCGCTGCCCCGCGACAGCTACGTGAAGCTGCCCGGCCAGTTCGGCAAGGGCAAGCTCAACTCGGTCTACCCGGGCGCGAAGGCCGCCGAGGCCCAGCAGCTCGTGGCGGAGGGCGACAACTCCCCCGCCGACGTCGACGTCAAGTCCTCCGAGGCCGGGCGCCAGGCGCTCATCTCGGCCGTCCAGGACCTCACCGGCATCGGCGTCGACCACTACGCCGAGGTCAACCTGCTCGGCTTCTACAACCTGACCAACGCGATCGGCGGCGTCGACGTCTGCCTGAAGAACCCGGTCGACGACGACTTCTCCGGGGCGCACTTCGCCGCGGGACCCCGGTCGGTGCAGGGCCACGACGCGCTCGCCTTCGTCCGCCAGCGCCACGGCCTCCCGCTCGGCGACCTCGACCGGGTCCGCCGCCAGCAGGCCTTCCTCGCCGGCCTGTCGCACAAGGTCCTCTCCGCCGGCACCCTCGCCGACCCGGTGACGCTGACCCGCCTCCTCGACGCGGTGAAGCAGTCGGTGATCCTCGACAACGGCTGGGACCTCCTCGGCCTGGCCCAGCAGATGCAGGGCGTGTCCGGCGGCGCGGTCACGTTCATGACGATCCCGACCCTGGGCGGCGAGAACACCGCGGCCGGCGACGCCCTCAAGGTCGACCCCGTCGAGGTCCAGCAGTTCGTCGCGGACGCGATCGGCCCGAAGCAGGCCCCGGCGGTGGTGCCGGTCGGTCCCGCGCCGGCCACCATCCCCGTCGACGTCCGCAACGCCTCGGGCACCGAGGGCGCCGCGGCCCGCGTCGTGCAGATCCTCGGGGCGCAGGGCTACACCCACGTGGTCTCCGGGAACGCCGACCAGCGCACCGGCACGTCGTCCATCGTGTTCGGGCCGGGCGGCGACGCGGGAGCGGCGGTCGTCGCGAAGACCCTCGGAAGCCTCCCGACGCGGCCCGACGCGAGCGTGCCGCCGAACACCGTGCGCGTGGTCCTCGCCCAGGACTACCGCGGGCCGGGCGCGGTGATCACCCAGCCGAACGGCGACTCCGCCGACGCCGCGCCGCCGCCGCCCGCCCAGCCGCCGATCACGGCAGACGGCATTCCCTGCGTCAACTGAGCCCTGCGTCAACTGAGCCGGCCGTATCCTCGGCAGCCGATGACCGTCACCGACACGCTCCTCGCGCCCGTCCTCGCCGCCGACGCGCGCCGCCCGCTGATCACGTTCTACGACGACGCGAGCGGTGAGCGGCTCGAGTTCTCCGGGGAGACCTTGGCGAACTGGATCGCCAAGACCGCGAACTTCCTGCGCGACGAGTGCGACGTCGAGCCGGGCACGCGGGTGGCGGTGCTGCTCCCCGCGCACTGGCAGACCGCGGTCGCCCTGCTGGGCGCGTGGTGGAACGGCGCCGTGGTCGTCGACAACCCGGCCGGGGCTGACGTCGCGCTCGCCGACGCCGAGCACCTCGAGGCGGCGGCCGCGGCCGGGCTCGTCGTCGGGTTCTCCCTGGACGCGTTCGGGCGGCCGCTGGCGGGCCTGCCCGGCGACGCCGTCGACTACGCGAGCGAGGTCCGCCTGCACGGCGACGCGTTCGCGCCGTCCTCGGCCGTGCCCGGGGACGCGCCGGCGCTCGCGGCGGCGAGCGTCGACGACGTCGTCGGGACGGCCCGGCGCCGGGCGGCGGAGCTCGGGTACGACGCCGGGACCCGCGTGCTGTCGACGGCGGACTGGCCGCTGGACCTGTCCGGCGGGCTGGTCGACGGGCTGCTGGCGGTGCTCGCCGCCGGGGGTTCCCTGGTCCAGGTCCGCCACCCCGACCCCGCGGCACTGGACCGCAAGGCCGAGGTGGAGCGGGCCACGCTCGTCAGCGGGTGAGGCGTCGGCGGGTGAGGATCAGCCCCGCAGCACCGAGCGGGCCATCACCATGCGCTGGATCTGGTTCGTGCCCTCGTAGATCTGGGTGATCTTGGCGTCGCGCATCATCCGCTCGACCGGGAAGTCGGTGGTGTATCCGGCGCCGCCGAAGAGCTGCACGGCGTCGGTCGTCACCTCCATCGCGGTGTCCGAGGCGAAGCACTTCGACGCCGAGGCGATCAGGCCGAGGTTCTTCTCGCCCCGCTCGGCCTTGGCCGCGGCGACGTAGACGAGGTGGCGGGCCGCCTCGATCTTCATCGCCATGTCGGCGAGCATGAACTGGACGCCCTGGAAGTCCGAGACGGACTTGCCGAACTGCTTGCGGTCGCGCACGTACTCCACCGCGGCGTCGAGCGCGCCCTGCGCGATGCCGACGGCCTGGGCGCCGATCGCGAGGCGGGTGTGGTCGAGCGTCTTCAGCGCCGTCTTGAAGCCGGTCCCCGGCTCACCGATCAGCCGGTCGGCCGGGATCGTGCAGTCGTCGAAGTAGACCTCCCGGGTCGGGGAGCCCTTGATGCCGAGCTTGCGCTCTTTCTCGCCCCAGCTGAAGCCGGGGTCGTCGGCGTGCACGACGAACGCGCTGATCCCACGGGGACCGGCGCTGGGGTCGGTCAC